>JBIKKC010000196.1:0-4391 GCA_044360615.1 Bacteroidia bacterium
TAGCCAAAGCCAATAAAGATGTTACTTTACGCATGAGCGAAGAGGTGCGTTCAGAAAGACTTCCCAGCCTAGCACTTAGGGGTGGTTATACTTACAGCACTTTAAATTCTGAAGCAGGCTTTCTTCAAAATTCTACCAACAATGGGTATCATTATGGTGCAGGTTTATCTTGGAATTTATACAATGGCAACGATGTAAACAGAAGAAGCAGCGCCGCCAAAATTAATTTTAAAAGCAGCGATTATGTATACCAAGATTCTTTAATTAGACTAAACTTAAGTTTAACCCAAGCCTATAATATTTACAAGACTAATATTGAATTATGGCAATTTGAAGAAGATAATCTTGAAGTAGCCAAACAAAATTTTGAAATTGCAAAAGACCAAAATGAAGTAGGTATAATTACCAGCAATGATTTACGAGAAGCCCAAGTTATATTATTGCAAAACGTAAACCGATTACTAGAAGCAGCCCACGCGGCTAAGGTTAGCGAATTTGAATTACTTCGCTTAAGCGGAACTATTTTAACGCAATAAGGTAGTTTTTCCAACTTGGCGAGCACCAAAAACAAGCAAGGCTTTGCCGCTCCCAACTTGCTCCATTAATTTTATTGCCAAACTTCTTTTTACCGAACTCATAATCAGGCTCAAAAAAAAGAAATAAGGTTAAAAATGCAAGAATTAAATATCGTAAATCCTTAAAAATAGCAACTTTTGCGGATTTGATTCCTTAAAAGTAGCAACTTTTGCGGATTTGAATCCTTAAAAGTAGTAACTTTTACGGATTCTATAAATTACTAAGCATTAAAATTCTTCCTTGTTTCGGCCTTCTGCAAGATGCGATTAAGGATTAAATCTGTGAGTTGTGGAGCAATCAATTTAGGGTCGTTTTGCGCAAATACATCCTTCACTTTTCTTTCGTTCACATCAATTTTGTAAAGTATTTGCATTAACTTTTCCATTTGGTTCAACAAGAGAAAAACCACACGCTCTTCCAATTGCTGCCTTTGCTCCTCCCAAGTAGCTTTTACAGTTAACTCAAAATCTTTAGCCAAGAGTTCTGCCCCTATTCTTTCTAATTCGTTCAATTTTTAGCTATTTTTTTGACAAATATACCCCTTTAAGTCCGCTCATTTAAGACAAATCACTTAAATTGCGGTGCTTTTAAAAAAGGCAGGTCAAACTTCTTAAGCAATTTACAGTTACACTAAAGAAAGAAAACAAATATGGTATTTGATTTAGAAATGATTAAGTCGGTTTACGCAAGTATGCCTTCACGCATTGAAGCGGCGCGTAAAGCCGTAAACAAGCCTTTAACGCTTGCAGAGAAAATTCTTTATAGCCATTTGGTAGAAGGCAATGCCTCTAAGGCTTACGAGCGTGGCAAAAGTTATGTAGATTTTAACCCAGATCGCGTAGCTATGCAAGATGCCACCGCGCAAATGGCCCTGCTTCAGTTTATGCAAGCAGGTAGGCCAAAAGTTGCCGTACCGTCTACGGTACATTGCGACCACTTAATTACGGCGAAGGTGGGTGCTGAAAAAGATTTAGCAACAGCCAACACAGAAAGTAAAGAAGTTTTTGATTTCTTAGCTTCTGTTTCTAATAAATATGGTATTGGTTTTTGGAGACCAGGTGCAGGTATCATTCACCAAGTAGTATTAGAAAATTATGCCTTCCCAGGAGGTATGATGATTGGTACCGATTCGCATACAGTAAATGCTGGAGGCTTAGGCATGCTTGCCATTGGCGTGGGTGGTGCAGATGCTTGCGATGTAATGGCTGGATTACCTTGGGAACTAAAATTCCCTAAACTAATTGGTGTTAAACTAACAGGAAAATTAAATGGATGGACCGCTCCTAAAGATGTTATTCTTAAAGTAGCAGGCATACTTACCGTTAAAGGTGGAACTGGTGCCATTGTTGAATATTTTGGAGAAGGTGCTACCAATATGAGTTGCACGGGCAAAGGAACCATTTGTAATATGGGGGCAGAAATTGGTGCCACCACTTCTACCTTTGGCTACGACGAAAGCATGGAGCGCTATTTGCGTTCGACTGGAAGAAATGAAGTGGCAGATTTAGCCAATGGTATTAAAGAACATTTAACAGGTGATGCAGAAGTATATGCCAACCCAGAAGCTTATTTTGACCAAGTTATTGAAATTAATTTATCTGAGTTGACCCCACATTTAAATGGCCCTTTTACGCCAGATTTAGCTACACCAGTTGCCGAAATGAAGGAAGCTGCAGCAAAAAATGGCTGGCCGTTAAAAGTAGAATGGGGTTTAATTGGTTCTTGTACCAACTCTTCTTATGAAGACCTTTCGCGTGCAGCCTCTATTGCGCGCCAAGCCATAGAAAAAGGATTAAGTACCAAAGCAGAATTTGGTATCAACCCAGGTTCTGAACAAGTTAGATTTACTGCCGATAGAGATGGTTTATTAAAAACATTTACAGACCTTAATGCTAGCATTTTTACCAATGCTTGCGGCCCTTGCATTGGTATGTGGGACAGGGTTGGTGCCGAAAAAGCAGAGAAAAATACCATCGTGCATTCGTTTAACAGAAACTTTGCCAAGCGTGCAGATGGTAATCCAAACACCTATGCATTTGTAGCTTCTCCAGAAATGGTGGCAGCTATTGCCATTGCCGGTGATTTATCTTTTAACCCTATTACTGATACCTTAACCAATAACAAAGGGGACCAAGTAAAATTAGACCCGCCAGTGGGAGATGAATTGCCTACAAAAGGATTTGCCGTAGAAGATGCAGGCTTTATTGCCCCTGCTTTAGATGGCAGCAAAGTACAAGTTGCAGTTTCTCCTACCTCGGATAGATTGCAATTGCTAGATCCTTTTGCAGCATGGGAAGGAACGGACCTAAAAGGCCTTAAGTTGCTTATTAAAGCAAAAGGCAAATGTACTACCGACCATATTTCTATGGCGGGTCCATGGCTTAAATACCGCGGACACTTAGATAATATCTCTAACAATATGCTTATTGGAGCTGTGAACTTTTTTAATGAAAAAACAGACAGCGTAAAGAATCAATTAACGGGCGAATACCAATCTGTGCCTAAGGTGCAAAGAGCGTATAAAGCGCAAGGAATTGGCTCTATTGTAGTGGGCGACGAAAACTACGGAGAAGGATCCTCTCGCGAACATGCGGCTATGGAACCTCGCCATTTAGGCGTACGTGCCGTATTGGTTAAATCTTTTGCCCGTATACACGAAACCAATTTGAAGAAGCAAGGCATGTTGGGATTAACCTTTGCAGATAAAGCAGATTACGACAAATTTTTAGAAGACGATACCATAGATATTATTGGCTTAACAGCATTTGCGCCTAATACGCCATTAACTTTAGTATTGAACCATAAAGACGGTAGCAGGGAAAGTATTTTGGTGAACCATACCTACAATGAACAACAAATAGAATGGTTTAAAGCGGGTGGTGCTTTAAACATTATTCGTGCCCAAGTAGGGGCTTAATTCCATTACATTTTACATAAGAAAAGCGGCCTTCGGCCGCTTTTCTTTTAGGTACAATTATCCTAGATAGCCCTACCGTTTCACCACTAAATTCCAGCCAGCTTGTTTGGCTATTTGCTTCATAGATTCTATCATGCTTATTCCCTTTTTGGCAGCTTCTACCAATAGTAAACTTATAAAAAAACCGGCCTAAGCCGGTTCTTTAAAATTTTATACCCGTAGGTAAGATTAGTGTGCGCAACAAGCTTTTTTCTTTTCACCGCTTGCGCAGTTTTTTTCTTTAGCTTCAGAGCTGCACTCTTTTTTAGATTTCTTTTTCTTGCTCTTCTTTTCTTTGTCTTTACCTGCAACTGGCGAATTTTCGCTGCTTACAGTTTGAACTGATGAATTGTTATCTGAAACAGTAGTAGCAGATAAAGTTTGTGCGTTTACGTTACTAAAAGCAAATGCAACAAAAGCAATTAAAACTAATAATTTCTTCATACTCATTAAATTTATGATACAAATGTAGGCATTCTAATTATTAAAATCCACTTAATTAACTTCGGCTATAATGGTTCTGCCACCTTTCACTTTTTGGTTCAAGGCTACCTTAACTTTGGCATCTAAGGGTAAAAATAAATCTACTCTTGAACCAAATTTAATAAAGCCCATCTCGCCTCCTTGTTTGGCTGCATCACCTTCCTTTACATACCAAACAATGCGTTTGGCTAAGGCTCCTGCAATTTGTCTAAACAAAATCTCAGTACCGCTCTTTTTCTGAATTACGGTTGTGGTACGTTCATTTTCGGTAGAACTTTTAGGATGCCAAGCTACCAAATATAGGCCAGGATGGTATTTAAAATACTTAACTATACCACTTACTGGATTTCTATTAACATGCACATTAAAGGGGTTC
>JBIKKC010000041.1:0-13527 GCA_044360615.1 Bacteroidia bacterium
TGCAAAAATCTCATTCACTACATTGGTAAAAGCGCTATGATTTCCTACAGCAATGTAATTTTCAATTATCGTAGCTTCGCTAAATTTCTCTAAAATAATAAGGTTCCTAGGTTGCTGTAGGATTGGACCGTGTGTAGCATCGCAAATATTAGTAATCATTATTGGATACTTCAGCTGCTTTCCTTCCGGCAAATAAACAAAGGCTCCATCGCTCATCATAGCAGTATTCATGGCATTTAAGCCTTCTTCCTCAAATTTAGCATACTTACCAAAATGTTTCATGAAAACTGAGTTATGTGTCTTTCTTGCCGCGGCAAGATTAGTACAAACTATTGCTGCATCCTCGTCCAACCAAACACTTAACTCGGGAAACAAACAACCGTTTACAAAAACTATTTTATTAGAAACTATTTTATTAAGAATACCAGCATTAATTAAAGCCTCAGCATTTAGGTCGCTAACACAAGAAGAAGTAAATGTTCCTTCTGCAATTTTTTTAAGATTGGTATATTTCCACTCTTCGTGCTTGGTTGTTGGTAAGCCAAGGTTTTTAAAAGCTTCGAAAGCCCTTTCCCGTATTTCAAAAAAAGAATCTTTGGTGGCTTGATTTTTATATAACTGATAATCGCTTTCTATTTGTTGGGATAGGTTCATACCGCTGCTTCTACTTCTTGTTTTATCCAATCATAACCTTTCACTTCAAGTTCTTTGGCCAATGAAGCATCACCACTTTTAACAATTCTGCCTTTATATAAAACATGCACAAAATCTGGAACGATATAATCCAATAAACGTTGGTAGTGGGTAATCACTAAAAACGAACGCTCTTTATTTCTTAACTTATTAACCCCAGCAGATACTAATCTTAACGCATCAATATCTAAACCAGAATCAGTTTCATCCATTATACACATTTTAGGTTCAAGCATGGCCATTTGAAAAACTTCATTTCTTTTCTTTTCACCACCGCTAAAGCCTTCATTTAAGGAACGAGAAGTAAGCGATTTATCCATCTCCATCTCTTCCATTTTAGCGCGCATAAACTTTAAGAAATCTGTTGCTTCCATTGGCTCTAAACCAAGGTATTTGCGCTTCTCGTTGATGGCAGTTTTAAGAAAATTAGTGCTACTAACGCCTGGTATTTCTACTGGGTATTGAAACGCTAAAAATAAACCTTCTCTAGCTCTATCTTCTGGAGATAATTCTAACAAATCTTTACCTTCAAAGATAACTTCTCCGCCAGTTACAGCATAATCTGCCCTTCCTGCTAATACAGCAGAAAGTGTACTTTTTCCAGCCCCATTTGGACCCATGATAGCATGTACTTCGCCTGGTTTTATTTCTAAATTAATTCCATTGAGGATTTTCTTTCCCTCAATCTCTGCTTGTAAATTTATGATACTTAACATAATTATTTTTTATCCTACAGAACCCTCTAAAGAAACCGCTAGAAGCTTTTGCGCTTCAACTGCAAATTCCATAGGTAATTGATTTAATACTTCTTTACAAAATCCGTTAACGATTAATCCAATTGCTTCCTCTGTTCCAATGCCCCTTTGGTTACAATAAAAGATTTGATCCTCTCCAATTTTTGAGGTACTTGCCTCATGCTCTACCATTGCAGATTTGTTGTTAATTTCAATATACGGGAAGGTATGCGCTCCACTTCTATCTCCAATTAACATACTATCACATTGTGTATAATTCCTGCTCGATTCCGCTTTCTTGTTAACCTTTACTAATCCTCTATAGGTGTTATGCGATTTTCCCGCAGAAATCCCTTTAGATACTATTCTACTTTTAGAGTGCTTTCCAATATGAACCATCTTGGTTCCAGTATCGGCTAATTGCCTGTTATTGGTTACGGCTACAGAGAAAAATTCGCCAACCGAATAATCTCCTTTTAAGATACAACTTGGGTATTTCCAAGTAATTGCCGACCCAGTTTCTACCTGCGTCCAGCTAATTTTAGCATAATCTCCCTCACAAATTCCACGTTTGGTAACAAAATTATAAATACCACCTTTGCCTTCCTTATCTCCAGGGTACCAGTTTTGAACCGTAGAATATTTAATCTCAGCGCGTTCTAAAGCAACCAATTCTACAACAGCTGCATGCAATTGGTGTTCGTCGCGCATAGGTGCGGTGCAACCTTCCAAATAACTCACATAACTGCCTTCATCGGCAATAATAAGGGTGCGTTCAAACTGACCCGTATTTTCTGCATTGATCCTAAAATAAGTGCTTAATTCCATTGGGCAGCGAACACCTTTAGGGATGTAAACAAAGGATCCATCCGAAAAAACAGCACTATTTAAGGCAGAGAAATAATTATCGGTATGCGGTACAACAGAACCCAGATATTTTTTAATCAATTCTGGGTGCTCATGAACGGCTTCACTAATGGCACAGAAAATTACCCCCTTTTCTTTTAATTGTTCTTTGAAAGTAGTAGCAATGGAAACCGAATCAAAAACAGCATCTACGGCTACCCCAGTAAGCCTCTTCTGTTCTTGTAAACTAATACCTAATTTTTCGAAGGTTTTAAGCAACTCTGGGTCAACTTGATCAAGACTATCTAATTGTATTTTTTGCTTGGGAGCAGCATAAAAAATAATATCTTGGTAGTTAATTTTTGGGTATTCAAAGTTTTGCCAGTTAGGCTCTTCCATTTTTTGCCAATGTCTAAAAGCCTTCAAACGATATTCTAGCATCCATTCTGGCTCATTTTTCTTGGCAGAAATAAATTTAACAATATCTTCATTTAACCCTTTTGGGGCGGTATCCATTTCTATATTGGTAGAAAAGCCATATTTGTACTCTTGGCTAACTACCTGATCTATAATGTCTACTTCTTGCTCAGACATAGGTTTTGTGTATTAAGGAGGGCAAAAATATGATTTTTATCAGATTTATTTAAACTAAATCTAAATAAAAGACAAGTGTGAAGGGCTTTTGTTTTACCCGCCACAGAAAGTTAGCCTGCTTATTTTTTTTTACTTGTTAATATTAAACACATGTTACTCTAAATACATGTATTTAATGGCAAATCCTCTGTCTAAAGGTTGCTCTATTTCTAAACTTTTAGATTCACCAAATCTATCTGTGTAGGTAACCCTCAGGTTTTTTTTACTACTATCAATTGGAATTTTAAAGCAATGAATTTTACCAGGTAAGGTTTGCCAACTTCGTGTATTTGGATTCTTAGTGGAGCTTTTATTGGGATTGCCCAACTCATTAATTAAAAAACCAGATTCATGCAAAAACCTTTTATTCATAGGTTCCAGCATTTCATATTGCGGATTAGAAATTAGTGCACCTTCCCATAATTGGTCTCCAACAAATAGCTTTAAATTATAACCACCTTGAATTGGTTGAACCGAAGATACATAAGAGCCCATGATTTCCCCAGGTATGTTTTGGGGGGTACTTTGGGGCAAATTCCCATAGGTATAATAACCCAATAATTTCTCTTTTACAGGAACATAGCCTTCCTCTACAAATAAAAATAAAAAATCTTCTTTGATGGATTTGCTATTTTTAACATTGGGATATCTCTTTTCAAGTTCCTCCAACTGGTCATTAAAACCTAATTTTTGGGTTAAATAAAAAATATCATTTAATAGGTAACTTGGTGTTCTAACCCCGTAATTCAAAAAACAATACTCGCTTTCAAAAGCCTCCAACGCTTTTTTATAGGAAATTAAGGCATTGCTAGGTTCGCCCATATATTCATAAAAAGTTCCTATCACCATTGGAATAAATGGGTTGGTTGAATAATTTATATTGCCAGGATGGATTGGAAATTTTCTCAAATCAAGTTGATCCATCAACAATTGAAGTCTTTTTGCTTCAATTAAGGGCTTATCATCTTTTAACATGGCACCACACAATCCAACATAAAAATTAATCAAGGGTCGTTCAAAGTCATAACACACATAATTGGTTTTCATGGGAGATTTAAAAGTAAAATTGGTTACTTGTCCATAACTTCCCCTAACCCCATTTGCCCCTTGGTCCATCATTTGCTCGTGGTTTGCAGGTGGCGGCGGTAAAGGACTTCCATCTTTTGTAAATCTTTTATCTTGAAGATATGTGCTAAAGCCATTAATATCGGTATAATGAATGGTGTTCCAATCTTCTTGTCTTGTTTCAGCCAAAATCAATTGCTTTGCAGCCTCCTCATATTTTTTCATTAAAAATAATATTCGTCCCTTTTCAATATCTCTTAAATTTTCATTGTAGGGCTTACTCAAACTTGTAGTTTTATCTAATAAACTAATCGCTTCTTCATATTTCCCTTGATAAAACTTATCCAGCATTGGTTGTTGACTCTGGTAATAGGTGGGAGCCACGCAGGAGGCAAGAAAAAATAAAATGAGTATGGTATATCGATTCATAAGAAGTGAAATGATTCAAAAATTAAGCCATAAAATAAAAAAGGAGGCTTACAATAGGTAAGCCTCCTTTTAACAAAGGTTATTAAACCTATTCTTTCAACTTTACTAATTTATAGGTTTCAGATTTTCCTAAATAGTCTAATCTCAAAAAGTAAATCCCACCTGGTAAATTTCCTGCTTCATCCAAGTTTAGGAGATGGCTTCCACTTTCTAATCCTAAATTTTTATGCAATACAGATTTACCGCTCATGTCCATTAATTGTATTTGAACCGATAAATCTTGTATGTTATCTAACACAATAGATAGATTTTGAGAAAATGGATTAGGCTGTATGCTTTTAACTACCAAAGGTTCATTATCGGCGGTAAGAATTACAATTTCAGATATAGATTCTTTACCATCAATGTCAACCTGAAGTAAACGATAATACAATTTTGAGGCACCCAATTCTAGCGCATTTTCATCCATAAACTTATATTGGTGCAAGGTTTGAGCAGATCCAACACCTTCAATTTTTCCAATTGGCATAAAGAAAATTCCATCAGTACTTCTTTCTATAACAAAATGGCTGTTATTAATTTCAGAAGCGGTTGCCCAATTTAATATAGCATCTTGGCCAACAATAGATCCTTTAAACCAAGCATATTTAACAGGAAGTGGATTGCTTGTGGTGTTACTTGCTATTCCATATTGTTTAGCAAATGTATTTAATCTTGGCAACCAAAACCGCACAGATTGATTGCTCAAGTTAATAGTATCTGCTGGGTTTCTGGCTAAATTCCATAAGCCAGAAGCACCACTTTCTCTATTGGCTAAATAAATGGAATCCAAAGCTGTATTTCCTAGGTTGCCTGCTGGTACGGTAAAAGTAGCTAAAACACTATCATAGGATGCAGTACCATAATTATACAAAATCCAATAGCTGCCAAGCCTAGTTTTAGAACCACTAGTTAAAATGGTATCAGGTTGAAAACCTATGGCTGGCTCTCTAAAATAGTGAGCTACCACCTCATTACTACCACTCATATTTTGGAAATTTAAGCTAATACTTTTATTGGCAAATGCAGTATTTGTTGTCGAATTTATGGTTTGCATTACGCCAATAGTAGTATCTAATGGCAATGAACTAATAAACCAAGCTGGAGTTGCAGTTATGTTGTTAAAATCGAAATTATTCATAATTCCAATATTGCAATTGCCCGACATATCCGCTAAAATAGAAGAACCGCCTCCTTCATCAAATCTTAAATATTGTAGTAGGTTAGGATTGGATAAAATAGGTCTTTTAAAATGCATATCCGTGCGTATTTGAGTTGCAGTTCTTACTTGATTCCAATACATATAATTATCCATGCCACCATTTAACGCTGTTCCTAAACCAGCTCTTCTACCTAAATAGATTGAACCGCCTTTATTTACAACGTTTCCATTTAAGGTGGTATCTAGTCCTAATTGGCCGTTAACATAAATTTTCACATTAAATCCATTATAAGTTAAGGCAACATGCGACCAAGAATTAAATACAATATTTACATTACTTGAGGCTATTAGGTAGCCCATAGTAGTTTTCATAACAACCTGAGGTGTTAACCCTACAAGATTAAATGTTAATGAAGTATCGTTTAAAGTTGAGTCTAGTGAATAAATGGCTGCCGTTCCAACAGCAGTAGAAGGTCTAACCCAAGCTTCAATGGTAAAGTTGTTTACCGGTACAATGGCAGAATTTGTTTTCACTTCTATCAAATCATCAAAACCATCAAACTGAAGGCGTGTTCCTGGATTAACTCCTGGTAGAGGTGCTGCAACAACAATTGTTTTGGTTATGGTATCATTGTTCCTATCCCCATCTGTGCTTAAGCTGGCCCAAGCTTTCATAGTATAGGTTCCTGCAACAGTTGGCGAAAACGTACCAGGAAAATTTGCAATAGCTTCGGAATTACTTAGTATAAAACTGATGTTGGTACTATCTGTAAAAACTAATGCATTGGCTGCATTTCTAATTTCCATCCTAACAGGAAGAGTAAATTGAGAATTAGAGCCATAATTGTATAAGGTAGCCTGTGAACCAGCAATATTCTGACCTAATGGAAAAGCATTACATGGCTTAGATATACTTATAAAACCAATATCATTAGCTAATTGTAACCTAGGTTCAATCATAAATCTAAAGTTAGAATTGGAAGTTAAAAAATCTGTCCATACAGTATTTCCTGTTGGTGCAGTATAATAGAATGTTTGGCCGCGTATAGGTGTTTCATCTTGGTAAGAAAAGGCTGCATTGGTTATGCTTGTTTGGCGGACACCAACAAAAAAAGTACCTAAAATTGGCACTGGAGGATTTACTGGTATAGTGTTTAATCCTGCTGCCGTTGTAATTGGCGCAGATTGCCATAATAAAGCACCAGGGGCGCCAGTTGCGGAAGTATCCCAAATTCCAACCCTTAACGAGGTTCCTCCTGTATTAAAATTAACTCCTATTTGGTTCACACTATTAGTGCCTGTGTAAGGAAATTTAGCTACGAAATCTCCAGTGCCACCATTAAAACCAACACCGCCAATTGGCCCTCTAAATGGATCAGCATAATTATACGTATTTAGGTTTACAATTTGCCCATACCGCCTCAAATTATTGGCATTGTTATTATCAGGAGCACAAAAAACGCGCACTGTATCCGTTCCCAAATTTGTTGAAGAATAAGGCACAAAGCTGATTGTTTTTTCTTGATTTGGTAATAAACTATCTACTATTACAGAATCTGAAATCATATTATTAGGACTAACGCTTAAATAAAATGCCTTATTAAGCAAGGTATCTAATCCTAAATTCTTAACTCTAGCTTTTACTCCATAAGGCGTTGCAAATGGAATAGGTAGTTTACCCAAAGAATATACTTCCATTATTTGCGCATCATTGGTTGGCGTTTTCTTGCCTAAATACAATTGAGGCCTAAAATTACTCACATTGACCAATGAATTAAGTATACCTAAATTTGCTCCTTGCACATTTCTTTGACTATTAGCTATGGTGTTATTGCAACTATAGACAGCTGAAGTAGTAGCTGACATGGGCTGTGTAAACTCAAAAGCAACATACATACCTCCCCCATTATACACAAAGGGTTTGGTAAGGGTTACAAAATAAGGCCCAGCTACTGCTGGAATAGTTATTGGTCCGTCATAAACTGTATCCATTTGACCTCTTGAGGCAATTACCGAATCCCATAACGGATTTTTCAAAAAGCCAGCATCACTAGTGTTTACCATTAATATTCTAATATCACCAGATTGAGCAGTTGCAATTGGAGTTGTAATTATATATCCAGCTGTAAAAATGGTATCACCTGCTGCAAATAATCCAGCAAATTCTGCTGCTGGATAAATGGCACAACTTCTATGTGCGTTTACAAAGGTCATTGGCCCCCTTCCATTATTAGATGTTGCGCCACCTATTGCTGGAACTGTTAAATATGTGAATTGTTGAGCCCAAACTTGACTAGTTAAAAGTAGTAAAATCAATAACCAGCTAATTTTAAAACAAGAGTAATTTTTTTCCATTTTAGTTTTATTTAGTAAAGCTAAGATAAAGAATAATTTATAAAAAAAACAAATTCTATTCTGTTGCTTTGTAAAAAATGAAGTTAAACTATAAAAAATACGGTGCTGGACAGCCTCTCATTATCCTGCATGGATTTATGGGTTCGCTAGATAATTGGCATACCCTTGCCACTCGGTTTGGCGAAAATTTTCAGGTTTTTACCCTAGACCAAAGAAATCATGGCAAATCCCCACATACCGAAGCGCACTCTATTCCTCTAATGGTAGCAGATTTGCATGCTTTTATTCAATCCCACAACCTAGAAAATGTTTCTATCATTGGACACTCTATGGGCGGTAAAGTGGCTATGGCCTTTGCCCTGCAATATCCCAACCTAGTTTCAAAAATTATTGTAGTAGATATTGCACCAAGAAAATATAAGCCTGGGCACGACGATGTTTTTGAAGCCATTTTTGCCATCGATTTAAAATCTATCAATAGCAGAAAAGAGGCAGAAACAGCCATGACGCCTTTAATGCCAGATTTTGGTACCAGACAATTTCTTTTGAAAAATCTAGATAGATTAGAGGATGGTTCTTACCAATGGAAAATGAACTTACCTGTTTTACATGCCTACTACGATGAAATCACTCAAGAAGTAAATAACAACACGCCTTTTAGCAAACCCACCTTAGTTATAAAAGGTGGAAATTCTAGATATATTAGTGAGCAAGATAAAATTGATTTTCTGAACCTCTTTCCGATTTATCAATTTATAGAAATCCCCAATGCGGGTCATTGGGTGCATGCAGAACAACCTAATTTATTTTACGAAGCAGTTATTACCTTTTTGAACCAATGAAAGCAGCACAGTTAAAGCTAGAAGCCGTTCAATTAAACATTTACTACCGCATGTTTAAACGCTTCAGGCACATTAACAGTTTTTCTATTTACATAATCAAAGCAAACCATGCCTGTTTTGGCCTCACAAACCAAACTACCATCCTGTTTGGTAAATCTGTAATATAAATCAAAACTACGTTGGCCAAACTCAGTAGCTATAACCGCTATGGTTAACACATCTCCATAAAAACATTCTTGCTTATAAACAATGGCGGTATCTCCCATAATTACAGCTACGCCAGCTAAATCTTTTTCAGACCAGTTCCATTGCGCTAAGTACTGCATTCTAGCCTCTTGCATCATTTCTAAATACACATGATTGGCTAAATGATTGCCATAATTTAAATCTGAAATGCGCACGGGAATGCTCGTTTTAAAACTAAACTTTTCGGGTAATACCAATTTAATTCTTGCCATTATTAAAATTCTTTTTTAAAATAATTTGTGGCATGCAAGAGTCTGCTGCCATACCAACTAAACATTTCGCCATCTACCAATCTAATGTTGGCTTTGGGAAGTATTTCTTGCAACTCTTGAATATGTCTTTCCTTAAAAGGATAAGGCTCTGAGGATAGCAATATTTCTTTAGGTGCTAAAATACCTATTTCTTCATTCGTTAAACTTGGGTATCTACTTCCCTTTTCAAGCACATTTCTCCTGCCAATTCTATGCAACATATCATTTATAAAAGTATCTTCTCCTGCAGCCATCCAAGGTTCTCTCCAAATTAAATACAAGCAATCTATTACTTCTGGTTGAACCAACAAGCCATTAAATTCGGTTTGTATTTGACTGCTTAACTGCATGGCTTCAGAAGATTTACCTACCAACTCCCCTATTTTCTCTATCATGATTAAGGCACTTGGTAAGTCTTTTATATCACTCATCCAAACAGGAAATTTCTGCATCAATTGCTCCATTTGCCCTTTGTCATTTTCTTCTTTATTACCAATAATTAAATCTGGCGCTAATGCCGTAATTTTATCCATTAGTAACTTTTTTGTTCCTCCAATACGAGGTTTTTGCAGATGCATTTCTTGTGGATGAACACAAAATAGCGTTTGACCCACCACCTCTTGGTTCAACCCTAAACTATACAAAAGCTCTGTCTGTGAAGGTACTAAGCTTACAATTCGCTTAGGAATGCCGGGCAATTGAATTACCCTACCCATCATATCTGTAAAGCTAAATTGTTGGTTCATTTGGCAGCAAAAAAGCGAAAGAAAATGAAATATCCCAAAGGCCATTATATTTGCCAAAATTTAGTTTACAAAAAGATATGGGAAGGGTTTTTGAAAAACGCAAACACAAGATGTTTGCCCGTTACGCTAAAATGAGTCAGGCATTTACCAAAATTGGTAAAGAAATTGCCATTGCTGTTAAAATTGGTGGTGCAGATCCAGATGGCAATTCGCGCTTAAGGGCCATTATTGCCAATGCAAAATCTGTAAACATGCCCAAAGCTAATATTGATGCAGCCATACATAGAGCAAGCACCAAAAGCGATAAGGAAATGGAAGAAATTGCTTATGAAGGTAAAGGTCCGCATGGTGTTGCCATTATAATTGAAACAGCCACCGATAACCCTACTAGAACCATTGCCAACCTTAGAGCCCATATGAATAAAACTGGCGGCCAAATGCTTAACTCGGGAAGCTTAGATTTTTTATTTGAAAGAAAAGGTATATTTATCATTCCTATGGCAGGTATAGATTTGGAAAATTTTGAATTGGAAATGATAGATTTTGGAATGGAAGATTTAGAAGAAGATGGAGAAGGAAATTATATCATTACTGTTCCTTTTACAGAATTTGGCGCTATGCAAAAGGCTTTAGAAGACCGCAAAATAGAAATAACAAACGCCCAATTGCAGCGTTTGCCAACCTCAACATTAGTTGAATTAAATGAAGAACAACAAGAAGATTTTGGTAAATTATTAGATAGGCTAGATGAGGATGAAGATGTTGTAAACGTTTGGCATAATTTAAAATAATTTTGAAAACAAGATCATCCCGTAAACCAAAACTTATTGAGCGACAAGCAGAGCATTCCGACCTAAAGGATATTATTAAATTGTCGCAAATTTGTTTTCCTAAAAACGACCCATGGACATTGCCCATGCTAGAAAGTCAATTTAAGATTTTCCCCGAAGGAATGCAGGTAATTGAATATGAAGGCGAAATTGTTGGTTCAGCATCTAGTCTGGTTATCAATTGGGATGAATACGATGATGACCATTCTTGGCGGGAGATTTGTGACAATGGTTTTATTACCAATCACGATGAGGAAGGCGATACTTTATATGGCATTGAGGTTATGGTTCATCCAGAATACCAAGGATTAAAAATTGGCCGACGATTATATGAAATGCGAAAGGTTTTGTGCGTAGAAAAAAACTTGAAATGCATTTTAATTGGTGGCCGTGTACCTAACTACCATAAGAACTCAGAGGATTTTGGAATTAGAGCTTATATTAAACGCGTAGTAGATAAAAAAATTAAAGACCCTGTAGTAACTTTTCAATTGTCTCAGGGCTTTACCATCCAAAGAATAATTAAAGATTATCTCCCAGAGGATGCAGAAAGCGAAGGGTATGCTTTACTCTTAGAGTGGATTAATTTGGATTATGTACCAGAGATCAGAGAACGTAGCGTATTAATGAAAAAAGTGCGCATTTGTTGCATCCAATACGAACTAAGAAAGATTAGAAGCTTTAAAGAATTTGCGCAACAATGCGAATATTTTACAGACGTAGCCTCAAATTACAAGTCGGATTTCGCCCTCTTTCCAGAACTTTTTACCACCCAACTCTTATCTCTTCACGAGTATAAAAGTATGAGTCCGGAAGATAGTATTCGTAAGTTAGACGAATACACTGAAGATTATATAGAATTGTTTTCTAGACTTTCCATGGAATACAATATCAATATCATTGCAGGCACCCATTTGCAAGTTGAAAATGAAAACTTATACAACATCTCCTACTTGTTTAAGCGAGATGGAACCTATGATAAGCAATACAAAATTCATATTACCAGCAACGAAGGAAAATGGTGGGGCGTTAAGCCAGGCAACGAAATAAAAGTATTCAATACAGATTGCGGCAGGGTGGCTATCAACATTTGCTATGATGTAGAATTCCCCGAAATGACGAGAATTGCTTGTCAGAAAGGTGCTAAAATAATTTTTGTCCCCTTTTCTACCGATGAAAAACACGGCCATTTAAGGGTAAAAATTTGCGCGCAATCTAGAGCAGTAGAAAATCAAGTATTTGTAGCCACAGCAGGAACTATTGGTAATATTCCTTCGGTAGATAATATGGATATTAATTATGCCCAATCGGGTATTTACACGCCTTCAGATTTCTCATTTCCACCAGATGCCATTGCAGGCGAATGCAGCACCAATATAGAAACTGTGGTTATTGCCGACCTCGATTTAGCTGCCCTAGAGAGAGCAAGAAACACTGGAACAGTATTAAATTGGAAAGATAGGCGATTGGATATGTATGAAGTGCAGGAGAAATAAACCTAAAACTTAAAACCCAAAACTCTATTTATATTTGCAACATGGAATCAACATTAGAAAAATTAGTACAAGCTACACAAAACGACTTTCTGCCTTTAAATGGCACAGATTATATTGAGCTTTGGGTGGGTAATGCCAAGCAAGCAGCGCACTTTTATAAAACAGCATTTGGCTTTCAAAGTTTGGCTTATGCAGGGCCAGAAACAGGTGTTAAAGATAGAACCTCGTATGTGTTGGTTCAAAACAAAATGAGATTGATGCTTACCTCACCATTGCATAGCGATTCTGAGATAGCAGTGCACCACAAAAAGCATGGAGATGGCGTTAAAGTGCTTGCCTTATGGGTAGATGATGCTTATGATGCCTTTGAACAAACTACCAAACGCGGAGGTAAAGCTTACATGCAACCCACTACCTTAACAGATGAGCAAGGTGAGGTAAGAATGAGTGGTATACATACATATGGTGAAGTAGTACATTTATTTATTGAACGCAAAAATTATGCTGGTGCTTTTATGCCTGGTTTTAGAAAGTGGGAAAGCACTTATAACCCAGAGCCGGTAGGTTTATTGTATGTTGACCATTGCGTTGGGAACGTGGGTTGGAATCAAATGAATCCATGGGTAAGTTTCTACGAAAATGTAATGGGTTTTAAGAATATCCTTTCTTTTGACGATAAAGATATTTCTACCGAATATTCTGCCTTAATGAGTAAGGTAATGAGCAATGGAAATGGCTTTGTTAAGTTTCCAATTAACGAACCAGCCGAAGGAAAAAGGAAATCTCAGGTAGAAGAATACTTAGAATTTTACGAGGGCGAAGGCACCCAACATATTGCTATTGCCACCCACGATATTGTAAGCACAGTTAAGCAATTAATGGCTAGAGGAGTAGAATTTTTAAAGGTGCCTAATACCTACTACGACGATTTATTAGACAGAGTTGGACCCATTGATGAACCACTAGAACCCTTAAAAGAATTGGGCATTTTGGTAGACAGAGATGAGGAAGGTTACTTGTTGCAATTGTTTACCAAACCAGTTGAAGATAGACCAACCATGTTCTATGAAATTATTCAAAGAAAAGGTGCCAAATCTTTTGGTAAAGGTAACTTTAAAGCTTTGTTCGAAGCCATAGAAAGAGAACAAGAACTTAGAGGA
>JBIKKC010000197.1:0-4372 GCA_044360615.1 Bacteroidia bacterium
ATTTCCTATGGTTCCCCAAGCCACTTCATTCCCGTTTTCCGAGAAATTATTTTGGTTCAATAAGGATGCGTGTTCTCTATAATATTTAGAAGCGTGGGCTAGTCCTACTAATCTTAGCATTTGGCCGGCAGTAGGGGATATATCTGAGGAAGAGTTTTTACTATCTTTTAAGTTTTTCCAATTTCCGGCTTCATCTAAAGTGCGTGTGCCATAGTGTCCGTTCATCATGCGGCCTGCGCTGGCAGGTTCTGCAGCCACATCGGTATGGGCGTATAGTTGGGCAAAAAATTCTTGAACCGACAATAAGCCCGCGGCAATCATAAAGGTTTGATCGCGGTAGTAACCACTTCTAAAATCACCATTTTTAAAGGCTTTGGCCATAGCAATTTGTGGTAATTCTTTACCATCACCAAAAATGCCAAACTTGGCTTTACCTGTTAGTACCTCTTTTCTTCCAAGTAAACTCGCTTGTCTGCTCTGAAAAGCAATACGATAATCTTCTAGTACAACTGCTTTATATTTTTCTCCTGCCGAGGCCATGGTTCCATCACTCATATGCACATCCAATTAGATTCTCCAAACCTAACTAATTTTGATAAGTCTTCAAAACGCCCTTTAGAAAGAGTTTAACTATTTTTTAAGGTTAATTTGTTTGCTAAGTTTCTAGTTAATGTTAATTTTGGAACGGATATTGATAACTAGAGATAGAAATATAAACACAAATGAAAAAATTAATTTTATCAGCAATCATCGCTTTAGGTGGTGTTTTTGCAACAACCGCTCAAGCACAAGAAGTGGCACCTGCTAATGATAAGGCGCCAGAAATTAAATTCACTAAAGAAACACATGATTTCGGGTCAATTCCTCAAGGAACTCCTGCTACTTATGAGTTCACTTTTAAGAACACGGGTAAAACCAACTTAATTATTACCAATGCTTCTGCAAGTTGTGGTTGCACTACGCCAGAGTGGTCTAAAGAGCCTATTAAGCCAGGTAAAACAGGTTATGTTAAAGCCACTTACAATGCAGCAGCTTCTGGTCCTTTCACCAAAAGTGTAACGGTTAATAGCAACGCTAAAAATTCTCAGGTTATCCTTTACTTAAAAGGTGATGTTAAGCCTGCAGATCAGCCTAAATAATTTATTTTAATACTAAAAAGCCTGCATAAGTTAATTGTGTAGGCTTTTTTTTATGTTTGAACCCATGAAGAAAGCATTATTTTTTGTCATCGTTTCTCTATTTAGTTTAGGTATAAACGCCCAAAACAAAGCAGAAGAGAAGGCGCAAATTACCTTTGAAAAAACTACCCACGATTTTGGAAAAGTATATGATGGTAAGGCCGTTTCGTACGAATTTGTATTTACCAACAGCGGTAAAGTACCTTTGATTCTAAGTAATGTTCAACCTGCTTGTGGTTGCACAGTTCCAGAATGGCCAAGAGAGCCAATAATGCCCGGACAAAAATCTAAGATTAAAGCCATTTATACAGCGGGTACTTTCCGTGGGGCTTTTAATAAAAGTATTTCGGTGGTTTCTAATGCCGACCCATCGCCTATTCAATTAATTATTAAAGGACTAGCCGAAGATACCCCTAAGCAACCTCAATCTCCAGTTCGCCTCGAGCAAAGCGGTGGGTTTTAAAACTTTTAGCGTAAGTCTACTATTTCTACACCAGGAAATTTCTTAGGGTCAAATACAAATTGGTTATCGTCGAATTTTAGATTAGGCACTTGGTTGGTTACCAAATAGGTGTGAACCGTGCCCGTTTTATCAAATACTTGCGAGCTAATGATGGTTTGATTGGTTTTATCTACCAATACTTTAATTTTAAAGAACTTCTTCTTTTTATCTTTTGGTGTAAGTTCTGTGGTTACCATTTCTTTCCCGTTTTCCTTTTTGGTTTCAAGTGTTTTGTATAAAAAGCCTTTGCCGTACATGGTAAAAATATCGTCTATTCTAATGGCTCCGGTCTTGGGCGAGTAGTTATCAATTTGCACTTCATTTACCTCTCGGCTGTATGTCCAAATGGTTTTATTATCGCAAATAATGAGTTGATTGGCGATATCTAGTCTAAATTTATTTCCTTTAACTAGGAGGTTGCCCCTTTGTTTTTCCTGACTTTTTTGCTGTTTGTTTTCGATGGTGTACACAAAATCTGCTTTAATGGATTTAAAGGCTTTGTACCTTTTGCTGATGCGGTCCATTAACTTTTCAGCTTCATTTTGTTTTACGGCTTGGGCTCCTGCACTAAAGAAAGTGAGTAATATGATAGATAGCAGTGTAAGTTTTTTCACAATACAAATATTTAATAATTAATTTAAATAGAAAAACTGTGCCAAAATGAACTACATTAGGTTTTTTAAATGTTCATCCAATTCGGCTTCTGTGTGCATGAGTACTTCTCGGGCTTTACTCCCTTTAAACGGACCCACAATGCCAGCTTTTTCTAATTGGTCTATAAGTCTGCCTGCGCGGTTATAGCCAAGGTTAAGCCTTCTTTGTAATAAAGAGGTTGAGCCTTGTTGGTTCACCACAATAATTCTGGCTGCCTCTTCAAACAACTCGTCTCTATTGCTATGGTCAAATCCTTCACTTATGCCAGAATCATCACCTTCTGTTTGAACCAAAGGAAGTAAATAAGGTTCTCGGCCAGGTTGATTGCCTATAAATTCTGTAATTTTTTCTACCTCGGGTGTATCTACAAAAGCGCACTGTAAGCGAATTAAATCGTTGCCATTGCTAAATAACATGTCGCCTTTTCCAATTAATTGATCTGCTCCATTGGCATCTAGAATAGTTCTTGAGTCGATTTTTTGCGAAACTCTAAAGGCCACACGTGCCGGGAAGTTAGCCTTAATAGTACCCGTTATAATATTTACACTTGGCCTTTGGGTTGCCAAAATTAAGTGAATGCCAATTGCTCGCGCCAATTGAGCCAGCCTAGCAATTGGATGTTCTACCTCTTTGCCTGCGGTCATCATTAAATCTGCCAATTCATCTATTACCACTACAATATAAGGTAAAAACCTGTGCTCAATTTTATCAGTAGGAGGCAATCTTCTACTAATAAATTTGGCATTGTACTCACGCAGGTTTCTAACTTGAGCGTCTTTTAATAAATCGTACCTGTCGTCCATTTCCTTGCAAAGCGAATTTAAGGTATGCACAACGAGTTTTGTATCCGTAATAATGGCATCTTGATCGCCAGGAATTTTAGCTAAGAAATGGCGCTCAATGGTTTTATAAATATTAAGTTCAACTTTTTTTGGATCAACCAATACAAACTTAATTTGTGAAGGATGCTTTTTATACAACAAAGAAACCAGAATAGCATTTAAGCCAACCGATTTACCTTGCCCTGTTGCACCAGCCATAAGTAAATGGGGCATCTTAGCTAGGTCGGCAACAAATACTTCATTCGAAATAGTTTTGCCAAAACCAATAGGTAAATCCATTTCAGCATTTACAAATTTACTGCTTGCCAATACAGACTTCATACTTACCATGGCTGGCACAGAGTTAGGCACTTCAATACCAATGGTACCTCTGCCCGGTATAGGCGCAATAATACGAATGCCCAATGCCGCTAAACTAAGCGCAATATCATCTTCCAGATTTTTTATCTTGGCAATGCGCACGCCATCTTGCGGTATAATTTCGTAGAGCGTAACGGTTGGACCAATAGTTGCTGAAATTTTCTTAATGCCAATCCCATAATTCTTAAGCGTATCCTCAATCATTCTGGTTTTTTCGGAAAGCTCCGCACTTTCAACTTTGCCTTTATTATCGCCGTACTCATTTAACAACTCAAGCGTAGGAAACTGGTATTTGCTAAAGTCCAACGTTGGATCGTAAGGCGTATTGAGGTCTGGCACGTGGGCTGTTTGTTCTTCAGAAATTAAATCCTCTTCTGTTTGGTCTTGTACTTCTAGGATCAAACCGCTATTAGTAGTTAATGCACTTGGCAACTCTATAATTTCTATGGTATTTAAACTGCTTTCTTCTAACGCTTCCTCTTGTTCCTCTTCAATTACTGCTTCTTCCTCCTCAGGGTTTGGTTCAGGCATAGGTTCAGGGCTATTTGTTTCTTTTTGAACCAAGACAAAATCGTCTAAATTGAGAGGTATATTTTCTATTGCATTTTCTTCGATGAGGCTTTCATTAGAAAGGTTCTCCAACACATTTTTACTTTGGTCTTCTTCCACCGCCTGATGTTGAAGCTTACCATAAAATTTAATATTAAAGGCAAGTACTAAAAAAATTAACAAATAAGTGGTTAGCAGGAGCGCTGTGCCAAGCGAGCCTAAGAGTACTTGTAAATATAAATAGCCAAAATGGCCAAAAGCACCAGCGGCTATTGGGTAAGATGCGT
>JBIKKC010000198.1:0-4366 GCA_044360615.1 Bacteroidia bacterium
AATTGTGGCGTAATTACAACCTCACCTAAGGTATTAATGAAGCCCAATTTATTTTCAATTTCAACGGCTGCCAATCCTTCGTTAAACTCCATGGCATAAGTAAATTTAGGTTCAATAACTAATTTACCTTCCATATCTATATACCCAAACTTGCCCATTACATTAGCAACCGCAAGGCCTTCATTAAAGGGGCTAATTAATTGATATGTGGGTTCAAGAATCATCTTGCCACTACTATCTAAAAGTCCGAATTTGGTGCCAATCATCACGCGGGAAATAGGGTCTAGAAAATCATCTCCATCGTCAAATTTAAACTCGGTAGCCATGCTGCCATCTTTGCGCATATAGCCAAATACATAGCCTAAATTACTTATGTCGAACCCAAATTTTTGCTGCACAATATCTATTTTCTTGCCTACACGCGCTAAACCCTTATAAAATGGACGAGCATCGTAAATTTCTGAGGGTAGGTTCAACACTACTTTGCCTTTTGCATTTAAATAATAACGCTTAAATTTATAATCCATTACCGACACTAAACCTTCGGAGTACGTGCCAATAAATTGATAAATGCCAGTATCTATTACTCTATTTTCTTTGGCATCAATTAGGCAAGGCATATTGCCCAACGCTACAGAGGCATAGCCTTCATTAAAGTTTTGAGCCAAGTCGTATTTAAAATCAATGAGCATTTTGCCTTCCTGATTCATATATCCCCATTTCCCTTTTTTCTCTACCGGAAACAGTTTTTGTGCGTTCAGGTTAACTGTTAACATCACTAAGAGGAATAAACTAATTCTTTGCATGGCGGCAAAATACAGATAAATTGTAAAATTGTAGCGTGACTAGTTATCTGCAAAATCCCATAGAATATCTCAAAGGCGTTGGCCCTGCTAGGGCAGAGCTGTTGAAAAAGGAGCTGCAGCTTTTTACTTTTAATGATTTGCTTTTCCATTTGCCCTACAGGCATGTAGATAGAAGCACCATTTATAAGGTAAGTGAGCTGCGCGGAGATATGCCTTATGTGCAGGTAAAAGGGACTATTTCTAACCTTAGAATGGTAGGCAAACAAAGGGGCCAGCGCTTGGTGGCAGACCTTCGTGATGAATCTGGAGTCTTGGAATTGGTTTGGTTTCAAGGCGCTAAATGGGTAAAGGAATCTATTGTGGCCAATAAAACTTATTTGGTTTTTGGTAAGCCCACAGAGTTTAATGGTACTATAAATATTGCCCATCCTAGCTTAGACGACCCCGAAGACGCAGCCACTAAGAAGTACTTACACATTATGCCTATGTACACTGCCACAGAAAAAATGAAGGCACGGGGCATCGATTCTAAAGCACTTATGAAAATGGTGCACACGCTCTTATCTGACCCAAAATTTGAAGTGCCAGAAAATCTTCCTTTAAAATTATTACAACAACATAAACTACTCAATAGACAACAATCTTTACAGCAAATTCATTTCCCGCAGGATGCTAAAACATTGGGTTTGGCAGAGTTTAGGCTCAAATTTGAAGAGTTCTTTTTTATTCAGTTACGGCTCTTGCGTTTAAAGGTAAAACGAGATCAATTACACAATGGTATTGAACTTAAAACGATAGGAGCACACTTCAATACCTTCTTTAAATACTATTTGCCTTTCGAATTAACCAACGCACAAAAAAGGGTAATTAAGGAAATTAGAAATGATGTGCGCACGGGAATTCAGATGAATCGTTTGGTTCAAGGCGATGTAGGCAGTGGCAAAACTGTAGTAGCGTTAATGAGCATGCTAATGGCTTTGGATAATGGGTACCAAAGTTGCATGATGGCGCCTACAGAGATTTTGGCCGGGCAGCATTACGAAACTATTACCGCCTTATTGCGCGATATGCCTGTAAATGTTAAGTTGTTAAGAGGCTCAACCCTTAGTAAAGAAAGGAAAGTTGTTTTACAAGAGTTGCTCGAAGGTAAAGTGCATATCTTAATTGGCACGCATGCATTGATTGAAGATGCGGTTCAATTTCAAAATTTAGGTATGGCCATTATTGATGAGCAACACCGTTTTGGAGTAGAGCAACGTGCCCGTTTATGGAAGAAAAATACAAAGCCCCCGCATGTGCTGGTTATGACTGCAACGCCAATTCCACGTACCTTAGCCATGACCCTCTACGGCGATTTAGATACTTCTATTATAGATGAACTGCCCGCTGGAAGAAAGCCTATTCATACCTTGTTGCGCTTTGATACCAATAGACTTGCGGTGAATGGCCTAATGAAGCAAGAGATTAAGAAAGGTAGGCAAGTGTATATTGTTTATCCGCTAATTGCAGAGTCTGAAAAGATGGATTATAAAAATTTGGTAGATGGTTATGAAAATATTTTGAGAGATTTTCCTGAACCAGAATACCAAGTAAGTATTTTACATGGCAAAATGAAAGCCCAAGAAAAGGCGCATGAAATGAATCGCTTTTTAAAAGGGCAATCGCATATTATGGTAGCAACTACGGTTATTGAAGTAGGTGTGAATGTGCCTAATGCTACGGTAATGATAATTGAAAGTGCACAGAAATTTGGCCTTTCTCAATTACATCAGTTGCGCGGTAGAGTAGGTCGTGGCGGCGATCAATCTTTTTGTGTATTAATGGCAGATGTTAAGCTTAGCAATGATGCCAAACTACGCTTAAAGACCATGGTTGAAACCAATGATGGTTTTAGAATTGCCGAAGCAGATTTAAAGTTAAGAGGGCCTGGAGAATTAGAAGGTACCGCCCAAAGTGGCATTCTAGATTTGCGGATAGGCGATTTAAGTAAAGATGCACAAATAGTTTCTTTAGCTAGGTTGTCGGCGCAAGAAATACTTAAGCTTGATCCTAATTTACAACAAGTAGCGCACAGTAGTTTAGCGTACTTTTTTGAAGTGTATAAAAGAACTGCTAAATGGGGAAGAATTTCTTAACTCATTCTTTCCATTAAGTCCTTTGCCATATTAGCCAATACTTCGGTTTTTGAGGTCTCTACTGATAATGCTTTTAAATGATTAAAGGCTTTGGATAAATATTGTTCTTTCTGCGCCTCTGCAAATTCTTTTATTTTATATTTACTATACAGTTTTAGTATACCAGGAATTTTTTCGTTAGCCTCTAGTTGTAGCATTTGGTTCAAGGCTATTTGATCGTCTTTGTGCACGCTAGCAAGCAATTCTATATGTAACAATGTTTTTTTATTGGCAGCAATATCTCCACCAATCATTTTGCCTACTTGAGCAGTTTCTCCGAAGCTATCTAAAATATCATCTTGTATTTGAAAGGCAATTCCAATGTTTTTTCCAAACTCGTAAATATGTTCTGCATCTGCATTAGATGCCCCTCCAATTAGAGCACCGAGCTGCAGAGAAGCCCCAAGTAATACAGCCGTTTTAAGGGTAATCATTTCAATGTATTGTTCATGACTTACACTTGCTTCGGTTTCAAAGTTCATATCTATTTGTTGCCCTTCACAAACCTCTGCCGCTGCTTTATTAAACACTGCTAATAATTTTTTAAAATCTGCATTTTCGGTCTGAGCCAAAATATCGATAGCCTTAATCAGCATCATGTCGCCACTTAAAATGGCAATAGGCATGCTCCATTTTTTGTAAACCGTTTCTTTGCCTCTGCGCAGCGGGGCATTGTCCATTATGTCATCGTGCACCAAAGTGAAATTATGAAAAACCTCAATGGCAATCGCCGCCGGTAAGGCATCTTTTACCTCTTCTTTGTATAAGTTACAAGCCATCAGAACCAAAACAGGTCTAAGGCGTTTGCCTCCAAGGCTCATCATGTAAGTAATGGGGTCGTATAGCTCTGGGGGATTTTCTCCGTAGTATGTTTGGGTAAGTTGATTATTGATAATTGCTAGTAGGTTGCTGTAAGAATGCATGGTGCAAGTATAAAGAAAGTTTTTCTTTAAGGGATAAGGGTGTTCCTCATCGAGCTCTTGCTCAAACTCAAACGGTCTTCCCCCCTTGCCCCCCTTCCGCCGTTAGGCGGACACAGTCCAGGGGGGAAGTGCCGCTAAACGCGGAGGCTAAATTTGAGTTAAATGCAAAAAAAATTACCATTAAGTATAAATGCGTATGAGCCATGGCACATACGCATGACAACTCCCCCCTGTGAAGGGGGGGCAGGGGGGGAAGACTTATCTAATGCCCCATCCAAAACCCATCCTTCACCTCCTTACCCAAAGCCCTCAACTCATAGCCAAATTGCTCTTTAACAAATTTTCTATGGCTGGCAGATACCGCAGGAATGGGACAATCCCAAGCATAAGACCGCTCTTTGTAGTAATGGAATGGTATAGAATCTACCAGATAAGTTTCTAAGGTGCCAATGCGGTAATTGGT
>JBIKKC010000199.1:0-4341 GCA_044360615.1 Bacteroidia bacterium
AATTTAGCCAATAGTTGTGCATTGGCTTGAACCGGAATCACTTGTTCTGCCAGGGAGGTTACTAACTCATTGTAAAGGTTTTCTTCTATGGCCCCAATTTTCTCTTCTGCTCCTAAAATTTGATCTTCATAATGCTTTAACTCTTCGGTAATATAGCGCTCGGCATTGGTTAGGGTTTGTTTGCGCATCCACTCTGTGGGCACTTTATCTTTATGCGTATTGGTTACTTCTAAGTAATACCCAAACACATTATTGTAGGCAATTTTTAAACTTGGAATACCCGTTCTTTCTTGCTCTTTCTTCTGCAATTGGAGCAAGTAATCTTTGCCACCAAAAGCAATTTTTCTTAATTCATCTAATGGTTCGCTAACGCCCTCGCGTATCACATTTCCTTTATTGGCAGTTAAAGGAGGTTCTGCAGTTAAGCTGGCATCTATCTTTCCGCAAAGCCATTCGCATGAGTTTAATTGCTCGGAAAGGGATTTCATTAAAGGATGATCGAATTGAAGCAAGAGAGCTTTTAAGGGCTTAATTACTTTTAAAGACCTATTAAGCTGTTGCAATTCTCTTGGACCAATACGTCGCATGGCCAATTTAGAAATGAGCCTTTCTAAATCTCCAATTTGTGCCAATTGGTCTATGATTTCCTTTCTTAGCTTTTGGTTACTTTTGGCCTCTGCCACCATGCTTAAACGTTCTTGTATCAATACAATATCTTTAAGTGGCATCACCAACCATTTCTTAAGCAAGCGGGCGCCCATTGGGGTAACGGTTTGATCCAAAATTTGAATCAAAGGTACGCCTTGATCTCCGTTGGCTTGCAAGAGCTCTAAATTGCGAATGGTAAACCTATCTAACCAAACATACTTCTCTTCATCTATGCGCGCAATTTGTTGGATATGCCCCACTTGTTCGTGGTGTGTTTCGCCTAAATAATGTAAGCAAACCCCAGCACAAATAATGGCCAATGGCAATTCTTGAATCCCAAAACCTTTTAAGTTTTTGGTATTAAAATGTTGCAGTAATTTATCGTAAGCAAAGCTTTGTTGAAAAATCCATTCTTCTAAAGTAAAGGTATAATACTTATCGCCAAAAACCTGTTTAAACTGCGCCAATTGCTTTTTGCAAACCAATACCTCGGCAGGTTTAAAGCCTTGTAATAACTTTTCTATGTATGCCGCTGGGCCTTGTGTTGTTAGAAACTCGCCGGTAGAAATATCTAATAAAGCTAAGCCAATTTTATCTTCATGGGCATACCAAGCAGCCAAATAATTATTGCTGCGGTGGTCTAATATTTTATCGTTGTAACTAACGCCAGGTGTTATTAATTCTGTAACGCCACGTTTAACTATTTTCTTGGTAAGCTTAGGGTCTTCTAGTTGATCGCAAATAGCAACGCGCTGCCCTGCTCTTACCAATTTGGGCAAGTAATTATCTAAAGAATGGTGCGGAAAGCCGGCCAACTCAACATGTGAGGCTGAGCCATTCGCACGTTTTGTGAGAACAATTCCCAAAATTTGAGAAGCCTTAATAGCATCTTCACCAAAAGTTTCATAAAAATCGCCAACCCTAAACAACAAGATTGCACCAGGATATTTTCCTTTAATATCCAGGTATTGTTTCATTAAGGGGGTTTCACTTACTTCCGCTTTCTTGGCCATGAGGTGCAAGATACACCTTTAAAACCGGCCCTTAAATACTGTGCATATTTTGGGGAAAATCAAACCTTAAGAACACTACTCTACTGGCGGTCTAGAATAGAAACCCGTGCCATTGTAAACCCGCTTGCCTGGCGCATGGGTGCAGGGTTCTGAGCAGCATCCGTCCATTTCTATGGCGCATGCTTCGCACATTACAAATTGCTCGTTGCAATCTACATTAGCGCAGTTGAGATTGCGTGCACAGGGTTCATTACATTTCTTACACTTGCTAATTACTGTTGGATTTACCTCATTGATAGGTACAGTTACCCTTCCATCAAATACATACAATACGCCATCAAAATCTTTGCCGCCTGTTTCTTTGGCATAGCCTATAATACCATCATGCAATTGATACACATCTTTAAACCCACTTTCTATAAGGTAGGCAGAGGCCTTCTCGCATTTGATACCGCCTGTGCAATAGGTTACAACTTTCTTATCTTTATATTGCTCTAACTCCTTAATTTTTGAAGGAAATTCTCTAAACGTTTCCAAATCAAAGGTGATGGCATTTTTAAATTTCCCTAATCTGGTTTCGTAGTTAGATCTTACATCTACCACCACCACATCCTCTCTTTTCATGAGTTTTTGAAACTCCTTGCCATGCAAGTGTTTGCCCGTTCTTCTGATAGGATTAAGTGCTGCCAACCCAGAGTTTACAATTTCGCGCTTTAACCTCACATGTAAGCGGTTAAAGGCATTGGTTTCTGCTGGGTCTATTTTAAAACTTACCCCTTCAAATCTTGGGTCGCTTTGCAAATCATCCATGTATACGGAACACTGTTGAGGGGTGCCACAAATTGTTCCATTAATGCCTTCTGTAGCTACATAAATTCTGCCTGTAAGGCCTAATTGGCGGCAATACTTAAGGTGATGTTGTACATAATCCTCCGCATCAAAGATCGGGGTATAAAAGTAATAGGCTAAAACCCAAAAATTAGCATTTCGATTCATAACAGCCGGCAAAGATAAACTATTGTGGCAAGCCAAAAATGAAATTTATCAGTATATGCAAAGAACTTTCTCTGCCTGCTTTCTACCATCACTGCTAGTCATTTGCAACAAGTAAATACCGGGCGCTAAGCCTTGCATATCTAATTGTTGCAAACCTTTGGTAAAAGATTGTTCGCGTACTTTTGCGCCTCCATTGGTAAATAGAATGGCATTCAAAATTTTATCTGATTGAATATTTAGGTTCAACACGTTAAGCCCTGGAATTTGTGACATTTCAAACAAGGGTTCCAATAAATCGCTCTTACTTACTTTTTGAACCCTGCTGTAACTGCTTTGTCCATCTTCATCTACTTGCTTAAGTCGGTAATACAATTGGTCTTGAACCGCCCACATATCCGAGAAGCGGTAACTCTGCTTCGTGCTTGTATTCCCTGCCCCCGCTACAAATCCAATTTCATGAAATGTAAATCCATCTTCACTGCGCTCTACTGCAAAACCTTTATTATTTTTTTCGGAGGCAGTTTGCCAGCCTAAATCTACTTGGTTATCTGTAATGCGTTTGGCGTTAAAGTTGATAAGGCTAACAGGTAAAGCAGCATTATTTGGACCCGTAATTTCAAAATCGTCTAAAGCCATTCCGGCAGCAGTTATGCCTCCATCTGATTTAAACACAAAGCGAAAACACACTTTTGTATTACCTGCTAAGGCAGAAAAATTGTATTGCAGTTGTGTGTAGGCACTGCGTGTTGCATTAAAGAATGCCACATTAATTGGAAAAGCAGAATTATTAATGGTGTTGGCATAATCGTACCAATTGGTTTGAACGCCAGATCCTAGTTTTTGCCAAGTAGCGCCTAGATTGGTGCTATATTCTACAATATAGCCATCATAATTAATTTCGAAAGCGTTTTTCACTTTAAACCTTATCACATAGGTACCTGTATCTTTACAATTAAAAGAAGGGGTGTACAAATGAGCTTCGTTATTGTCTGCATAATTACCTGTTAACCCTGTTACCCAAGCATTACTGCCACTGGCTACACCACTTTTAGCAGTAACTGCCGAAACACCTCGCACAAACCCTACTCCAGAAATGGTTACAGGCGCAAAATCATTGGCATTGGTTTCAAAATCTCCACCTGCTAACAAAGTATATGGCACACCGCGGTAAGGAAGTATTTGAATAAATGAATTGGCAACTTTATTAAACATCCCATTAATAGTTAAACTAACATTGTAAAACCCAGGTGCAAAATATTGCTTCATTGGGTTGGCCAAGGTACTTGTTGTACCATCGCCAAAATCCCACAAATAGGTAGTTGCACCATTGCTTGTGCTGGTAAACTGTATGGGGGCACTTACATAACTTAACTTTTTATTGGCATCAAAATCTGCAAACGGCGGTGCAAAAACATTTGAGGTATAGAAGCCTCTGCCATGTGTTGCAGCCACTACTTGCTTGTCTATTCCTCTAAGTTTTAACATGTCGGTGCGCACGTTAGCAAAACCAGTATTGCTAGGTTGCCAATCGGTGGTAGCTCCTCGCAAAGAATCGGTGGTCCAAACACCTAGTTCTGTGGCAACCATGGCTTGCCAGTTTTTATTGGGATTAAAAATAATCCATCTAATTGGCATATCTGGCAAATTACCTTCTACACTTGTCCAAGTTACCCCACTGTTCTTA
>JBIKKC010000200.1:0-4337 GCA_044360615.1 Bacteroidia bacterium
TGCACCTAAATGGTTAGCAGCGGCAGTTATGGCTTGCATCTCGGCATGGGCAGTTACATCCTTTAATCTTTCTGTTAAGTTATGCCCTTTACCAATTATTTTCTGCTCGCATACTACAACTGCACCCACAGGAACTTCCCCTGCCTCAAAGGCTTTCTCTGCTTCTTTTAAAGCTTCTCGCATGAACCATTCATCTGTAAAAATATCTTGCATGTGTATTTATTTGGTTGTTATAAAGCGTGGTATCAAATGTTTTAAGATATGCATGGTAGGCAGTGTCTAATAAGAAAATTTCTGAGGTAGGAATACCATACTTTTTTGCTGTTTTTAAAAGCACCTTGTTTTCAATACTTTCAGGAGATTTTATGCCATAAGCTGCAAGAAAAATAGAAGAGCAACCCGAGAAACAAAGGACAGTAGCTAATGAGATAACAAGTACGAAGTAATTTCTTTTCATTTTGAAATTTAACCTTTTTGTCACAAAAAAGTTTAAGAATAAATTGTAGAACGCCATTCTTGCCAATTCCACTTGGTAAAGCTAAATTGCAGGCCATTTGTGAGGAATTAGAATTATGTACAGAACACATACTTGTGGCGAATTGAAGTTAAGTGATGCAGGCAAAAAGGTAACACTTTGCGGTTGGTTGCAAAAAGGGAGAGATTTAGGGGGCATGACCTTCATTGATTTGCGCGATAGATACGGGATTACGCAATTGGCCTTTAATATGGAGGTGGATGCGCAGCTTTGTTCAGAAGCTAGAAAGTTGGGTCGCGAATTTGTTTTGCAAGTAACAGGTGTAGTGAAAGAACGCGAGAATAAAAACCTAAACTTAGCCACTGGAGAAATTGAAATTATTGTTGAAGCACTAACGGTTTTAAATGAAGCCAAAACACCCCCTTTTACAATTGAAGATACTACCGATGGGGGAGATGATTTGCGCATGAAATATAGGTATCTGGATATCAGAAGAAATCCGGTTAGAAATAATTTATTACTACGCCATCAAGTAGCAAAACAAACCAGAGCTTATTTAGATGCCCAGCAGTTTACCGAGGTGGAAACACCGGTTTTAATTAAGTCTACGCCAGAAGGGGCAAGAGATTTTGTAGTGCCAAGCAGAATGAATCCTGGGCAGTTTTATGCCTTACCTCAATCTCCGCAAACGTTTAAACAACTCTTAATGGTGGCTGGTTTAGACCGCTATTACCAAATAGTAAAGTGCTTTAGAGATGAAGACTTAAGAGCGGATAGGCAACCAGAGTTTACACAAATAGATTGTGAAATGAGCTTTGTGGAGCAAGAGGATGTTTTGAATATGTTTGAGGGTTTAGTGAAACATTTGTTTGCAACTGTAAAGCAGTTGGATATGCCTATTGTGCCGCGCATGAGCTACGCAGATGCGATGAAATTCTATGGTTCAGACAAACCCGATACGCGTTTTGAAATGAAATTTGTGGAGCTAAAGTCGGATCAAACCGACCTTACTTCTGGTAAAGAATTTAAAGTATTTGACGATGCAGAGCTGGTGGTAGGCATTTGCGCTAAAGGCGCCGCAAGCTACACACGCAAGCAATTGGATGAGTTAACAGATTTTGTAAAAAAGCCGCAAATTGGTGCAACAGGCTTGGTGTATGCAAGGGTAAATGAAGATGGCACTATAAAATCATCTGTAGATAAATTTTATGATGAGACTGCCTTAATTGCATGGGCAAACGCCTTTGAGGCAAAACCCAATGATTTAATTTTGATATTGGCGGGTAAAGCCGATAAAACACGAAAGGCCCTAAATGAACTGCGTTTGGAGATGGGTTCTAGATTAGGATTAAGAAATCCAGCAACCTATAGCTGTTTGTGGGTTACAGATTTTCCTTTGTTAGAGTTTAACGAAGAAGAGAATAGGTATTTTGCCATGCACCATCCATTTACTTCGCCAAAACCAGAAGATATTGCCTTGTTAAGTGAGGGGAAATTAGACAAGGTGAGAGCAAATGCCTATGATTTGGTAATTAATGGGGTAGAGGTAGGTGGCGGTTCTGTGCGCATTTTTAACAAAACGTTACAGGCACAAATGTTCGAAATATTGGGCTTTACACCTGAGCAGGCGCAAGAGCAGTTTGGCTTTTTGATGAATGCTTTTGAATACGGAGCCCCTCCACATGCTGGTATTGCCTTTGGGTTTGATAGGTTGTGTTCTCTATTTGGTGGCGAAAGTAGTATTAGAGATTTTATTGCTTTCCCAAAGAACAATGCTGGTAGAGATGTTATGATTGATGCACCATCCGCAATAGATGAAAAACAAATGATTGAACTCAATATTTCACTTAGGGCAAAATAGCAAGAATTTTTTTTCAATTTGTGGACTAAATCAGGAAAACTGGAAAAGACTATTCTGCAAATTTGCAAAGCAGGGAGAAAGCCCTAAATTTATAAACTTAAATTATTTTATTATGGCATTAGATATTACAGGTAAGATTGTACAAATCATGGATCCAGTTAAAGGCACAAGCAAAGCTGGAAAAGATTGGGTTAAACAAGAGTTTGTGGTTGAAACACAAGAGACTTATCCTAAGAAAGTTTGTATTGGGATGATGGGCGATAAAACCAATGAGCTGGGTAAGTTTCGCGTAGAAGACATGGTTAAAGTTTCTTTGAACCTAGAATCTAGAGAGTATAATGGTAAGTGGTACACCAATGTAAATGCGTGGAGAATTGAGGCTGCCGGAACATCAAGCGCAAGTGCAGCTCCTGCAGATAATTTTCATGCAGATCCAGAACCTAGCTTTACGCCAGATGCTGGTGGTAGCGATGATTTACCATTCTAATACTTCTTATAAGATTACATTTTGATCACCTATCTGCAACACCAGGAGATTGATCAGTTAAAATGGGACTTATGCCTCGAGCAAGCCTCAAACCCTATGGTTTATGGTTACTCTTGGTATCTTAATCAAGTTTCGCCTGGCTGGGATGCGCTTGTTTTGGATGATTACCAAGCTGTAATGCCGCTAACTTGGCATCGGAAGTATTTTGTACGGTATTTATTTCAACCTTTTTTTACGCAACAGTTGGGCATTTTTGCCAAGGCAGAGTTAACCCAAGACTTAGTTAAAGAATTTATTACAGCAATCCCTAGAAGTTTTAAATTCATTGAGATTCATCTCAATGAGAAAAACTTTTTCTTATCAGAAAAGTATCCTTTACTCAAGCGTAAAAATTACGTTCTGAACCTAAGTAAGCCCTACGAAAAAATAGCCAAGGATTATTCAACGCAAGCTGCACGCAATCTTAAGAAAGCGAAAAAGCATGAAATAGAAATAAAAACTATTCCTTTTGCAGAGGTGGTAACATTTTATAAGCTGCATAAGGGCGCTGTTACCAAAGGCTTGAAGCAAGTTCACTATCTAAATTTAGCTAATTTATTAGAAGTTGCTAACCAAAGAGGAAAGCTTTTTTCTAAAGGTGTTTATTCTCGCTCTGGAGAGCTCTTAGCTTGCGGCTGCTTTTTGGTTCAAAAAGGCAGGATAATATTCTTATTGGGCAATGCCTCTATGAGTGGTAGGGAAAGTGGCGCCATGCATTATTTAATGGATAATCTCATCTTCCAATTTGCAAACCATAAAATGGTATTCGACTTTGAAGGCTCTGAAATACCTGGCATTGCTAGATTCTATAAAAGTTTTGGTGCTATTAAAGTGCATTACTACAGGTTAAAAAAGAACCGTTTACCATGGATTATGCGTCTCTTTAAATATTAATCATTATGAAACTTGCTGCTATAGATATAGGCTCTAATGCCGTGCGATTGCAAATTGTGCGTGTGAATGAAGGAAATGCTGCTGAAAGATTAAAGAAAGTTGAATTTGTACGCATTCCTATTAGGCTTGGTGATGATGCTTTTAAAGAGAAGAAAATAAGTAAGGAGAAGCGTCAAGTTTTTTATAAAGCCATGAGTGCTTTTAAATTAATTATGGAGGCTTTTGAAGTAGATCATTATATGGCATGTGCAACAAGTGCTATGCGTGAGGCTAAGAATGGAGATAAAATTGTAAGAAAAGTTAAGGAAGAGATTGGTTTAAACATACATATTATTGATGGTAAAAGAGAAAGTGAATTAATTTTACGCTCTATAGATCAGTGTTTCGAACCCAATAAAAATTATCTCACCATAGATGTTGGTGGTGGTAGTACAGAAATGACCGTTATCTCTAACAAGAAGGTGTTAAGCTCGGTTTCGTTTGATATTGGAACCGTGCGTTTAATGGATGGTGCAGTAAGCGAAAAAACCTGGCAAACTATTGAGCATTGGGTAACGCATAAAACTGCGGGTTTAAAAAAT
>JBIKKC010000201.1:0-4333 GCA_044360615.1 Bacteroidia bacterium
GAACGTCGTTCGGGCGGGGGAATCTGAAATTCTATCCATAAGTGCACCCGAAGGGATTCGAACCCCCATCTTCAGAACCCCCGCCCGACTGAACGTCGTTCGGGCGGGGGAATCTGAAATTCTATCCATAAGTGCACCCGAAGGGATTCGAACCCCCATCTTCAGAACCGGAATCTGAAATTCTATCCATTGAACTACGGATGCAGTATTAATTAGTGCCGCAAGATAACATATAAATGAATTATCTTAGTTGGTGCAAATGAATCTGAAATTTTATCTATTGGGTATAGCTGTTTTTAAAAACTTTCTTCCGGCCGCAGTTTTAAAATATTTCTCCCTCTTTACTGCTTCCTCCAAGGTTTCAAATGCTTCAAAATAAATCAATTCAAAAGGTATTTTATTCTTAATCGATATTGTTTTACCAGAGTTGTGTTGAGCCAATCGGATTTGTAAATCGCGGCAATGTCCCTTATAGAAATAATCATGGGAAAGACTCTTAATTACATAAGCAAAATACATAAGTTTACAACGGTATAAACGGCGGGCATTGAACTACGGATGCAGTGCCACAAATATAAGGGTTAATTTTTATCCATTGTCACGCATCATATTCAATTGCCTTTTGAAATGAATTAAGTTTAATATCAATTATTTAACAAGTAATATTCAAAAAAAATTACCAATATTGAAGTAAATTTTATGAATATGAAAAAATTAATAACCCTTATTATTTTCTGTTTCTCAATATTTGCCCTATCGGCTCAACCAAAACCTGCTCCTAAACCTGCTGCTGCGCCAGTGGCAAAAAAGCCTACTGGTCCTTCGCCTTATGTATTAAAAAAGGATTATGATTCGTTAAGTACTTCTTTACGCAGTCAATTAAGAGCAATGCAAGGTTCACTTGGCGCTATTAAAGGAAGTATAGGCAATAAAGACCAACAGTTAGATGATCTCGATAAACAAATGAAGCAAATTGCTGAAGTATTGAATTCTACCAATTTCAAAATTAGTTTAACCTCAGATTCGCTCTCTAAAACAAGAACTTCCATTGAAGAGGTTCAAACCGAAGCCCAAAATGGAATTGCTGAATTGAAAACCTTAAATGCAAAGCTCAATAATCAGATACTGTTACTGTGGGTATTTATTGCGGGATTGCTATTACTTTCTATAATTATTTGGATGTTAACTAGAAAACAAATTAAAGCCTCTTCTGAGTCACATTTTGTGAAACTAAGTGCTTTAGAACGTAGTTTACAAGAAAGTAAAATTTCTTTGGAAGAACAGCTTAAAAACATGGAATCGAAAATTGCTACAGAAAGCAGAAATGCCCAACATTATACCGATAGACATAGCAATGCTTTAAAAGATAATATTAAAAATATGAATGATATTGTGAATGGGTTAAAGGAGGATTTGCAAACCCTCGCAAATACCGTTCAAGCCAAGAATGACAATAAGTAAGAAGCTGCTATAGTTTCTTTTCTTGTTATTACTTTTATCTTTGGCGCTTGAAGCAACACACATTTTTACTTACCACGCTCAACGCTAAGTACATTCATATGAACTTGGCCATACGCTTATTGTATGGTTTAAATAAAAATCATGAAGGCTTAGCTTGGCGCGAATTTGCCATTAAAGAGAAGCCTGAAGAAATTGCCAATGCTTGTGCCCAATATGAGGTGGTGGCTTTTAGCTGTTATATCTGGAATATTACCCAAACACTGGCGGTGGCTAAATTGCTTAAGCAACTTAATCCAAGCATAAAAATTATGCTGGGTGGCCCAGAAGTAAGTTACGATTGGGATGCTGTTATTGCCTTACCCGAAGTGGATTTTATAATTGTTGGGGAAGGTGAAATACCTTTTGCTCAGTTTTTAAATCAATACCCAAATGTAGATGGAATTGCCAATTTGGTAAATAAAGATGCTAGTGGTAAGGTGCATTATCTGCCTAGTGGCGTTAGTTTTGATATCAATGAATTGGCGCAACTTAATCCTTATCGTTTTGAACCAAGTGAGGCGTTAATAAACAAAGTAGCCTATATTGAAACCTCGCGTGGATGCCCCTATAAATGCGAGTTTTGTTTGGCAAGCTTAGATAATAAGGTGCGCTATTTGCCCATGGAAACCATTAAGGCAAACTTGCTTTACCTTATGCAGCATGGCAAGGTTATTAAGTTTTTAGACCGTACATTTAATGTTAAGAAGGACTTTACACTCGAGGTTTTTCAATTTATATTAGACCACCATAAGCCAGGCAATGTATTCCAATTCGAAATTACCGCAGATATTGTTCATCCCGATATCATTGCTTTTATTCATGAAAAAGTTCCTAAGGGTTTGTTTAGGTTTGAAATTGGTATACAAACCGTAAACCAAAAGGCCAACCTAGAAGTAAGCAGAAAACAAAATTTTGAAAAAACAAAAGGTGTTATTCTTAAGCTTAGAGATTATGTAGACATGCACTTAGACTTAATTGTAGGCTTACCTCTCGATTACCTCAAAGATATAGCCTATAGTTTTGAGCAAGTGTTTGCGCTGCATCCGCCAGAATTACAATTGGGTTTTCTTAAGTTTTTAAAGGGCACACCTGTTAGAGAAAAATATGAGCAGTATGGTTTTCGGTTTGATCCAAATCCTCCTTATCAAATTATAGAAAGCAACTATTTAAGTAAGGAAGAACTGCATCAAGTTACCTTGCTAGAAGAGGCTTTAGAATTGTATTGGAATAAAGCACGCGCACGTAATACCTTATTGTACGCCGAAACTTTAGGGAGTATTTTTACTTTTCTAACAGAATTGGGCGCTTGGTTCAACCAGAAAAATGATTTTCATAAACACAGTTTAAATGATAGCTTTAACCTATTGCAATCTTTTTGTGCTGCACGTTACCCTACTGATGTTTACTTGCAAGAATTAATTGCCATTGACTATTATTTGCATTTTAAAGTAAAGCCGCAAGCCCAATATTTGCAAGAAGTTGAGCGCCCTCTTAAGGCACAAGTGTTAAAAGAACTTAACGCTAATCATCATAAGTATAGGCATATTGTATTGCCAATTTCTTTTAATTTTACGCATTTTGTAAATACCCAAATCCTACTTTCTGAACCTAATAACTTGTGCATTCAATACAATGGGACAGAAAAAGCGGTACTTTTGCTTTCAAATAATGAGTATGAACCAAAATCAAACCATAATAAAGAAACCTACGCATTCTAGAACCATCATGAACGAGATGGTTTTGCCCAATGATACCAATACTTTACACAATTTAATGGGGGGCAAATTGCTGCATTGGATGGATATAGCTGCTGCAATTGCCGCCCAAAAACATGCCCAAAAAACAGTAGTTACAGCCTCAGTGGATAGTGTAAGTTTTGCAAAATCTATCAAATTGGGCGATGTGGTTACGCTTCAAGCCGAGGTTTCAAGGGCTTTTAATACCTCAATGGAAGTATATATAAAGGTGTGGGCAGAAAATATTCCAACAGGAGAAAGTTTTTTGAGCAATGAGGCCTATTATACCTTTGTGGCGCTAGATAGAAACGGTAGTGCAGTAAAATGCCCTGGCTTAGAGCCAGAAACTGAGGAGGAAACTAAAAGATTTGACGGCGCTTTGCGCAGAAGACAACTGAGATTAATCTTAGCTGGCAAAATGAAACCAGAGGATGCCACAGAATTGAAAGCTTTATTTGTTAATTAAGTTTGATTTTCCACCTAAAACAATAAATTTGCAGCACTTTTTAGACGACAAAAAACATTAACTATGTCAAAATCAGGTATTATAGCCCAGGTAATCGGTCCGGTAGTAGACGTTAGCTTTGCTAGCGGCGACCAAAAACTCCCAAAAATTTATGATGCATTATATGTAGATAAGGCAGATGGCACCAGAATTATTTTGGAATGTCAAAAGCATTTAGGAGAAAACATGATTCGTACAGTAGCCATGGACTCTACCGATGGTCTGGTGCGTGGAATGGCAGTGGTTTCTACAGAAGCCGCCATCTCTATGCCAACTGGAGATGATATCAGAGGTCGTCTGTTCAACGTGGTAGGTCAAGCCATTGATGGTATGAAAGCCGTTAATAGCGCAGGTCCTAGAGCCATTCACAGAGAAGCGCCTAAATTTGAAGATTTATCTACTTCTTCTGAGCCTTTATATACTGGTATCAAAGTAATTGACCTAATTGAGCCATACGCAAAAGGGGGTAAGATTGGTTTGTTTGGAGGTGCGGGTGTAGGAAAAACCGTATTGATTATGGAATTGGTAAATAATATTGCCAAGGCTTACGAAGGTATGTCGGTATTTGCTGGAGTGGGTGAGCGTACCCGTG
>JBIKKC010000202.1:0-4317 GCA_044360615.1 Bacteroidia bacterium
TAAAATAAGTAGTAATGTGTTTGTTGTTAGAGTCGCTACCAAAACTAAGTGTGGTAGTAGCAGGATCTCCATAACCAAACTTACCAGCCTTAAAAGCCCAAAGAGAATCATTAAAACTTGTTTGGGTCCAAGTGGCACCAGGTGAAACACCATTATCTCTGAACTTCCAAACAGAGCCTGCAGCTAGAGGGAAAGTAAGAGGAGCAAAATTAGCTTGACGATAAAACACTAACAGTTGGGGCGCAAATGTGGCACTTCCATTAAAAGATTGGGCATTTCTTACACCACTTCCATCCATTATTAAAGTTACTGCATTACCAGTACTCCAAGAACTTTGGTTTATTACGGCTTGAACCAAAGCAGCAATGTTTGGCGTGCGTTGCGCAGGACCTCTATTATTTGTGCAGCAAGTGCCCCAAGTAGCATCTGTGCTGCCGGGCCAAGTAACACTTGTGGTGGAAATTGGGCGAGAACTAATATTGTTGGCAGTAGTGGTAAAGGTAGCAGAGTTAGCAGACAATTCTGCTTTTATATTAACTGCACCACTCACTGGAGCCTTATCTCCTTTGGTAGCAAATTGAATGAATGCACTATCGATGATAACTCCTTTGGGAATATTAACTACATCAAAGCGAATACCAATAAACTGATTATTTGTTCCGTCTATGGTAATTTCTAAATCAGAACTGGTAAGGTCCATGGCACCAGTAGAAACGCGCTGTTCCGCATCATCATTGCCTGTGCTTACAAACCTGCTAAATGAACCATTGATTTGGGCATTGGCATTTACAGAAATAAATAAAGTAACGAATAAAACTAATTTGGAAAGGTTTTTCATAATTGAATTTTTACAATTCAAAAATGAATTACCTGCATTAACAAATCTGTATTGGCTTATTAAGCCATCATTGCATCTTTGTTAACCCAATGTTTTATAAATATTAAGCCAACTTACCAACCCCCACCTAAAGCCTTATAAAGACTCACAATAGCAGAATGCTTTTGGCGTAAGGTAATGGACTCCTGAATTTCGGCATCAAATAAATAATTCTCTTGAATGAGCACTTCTAAATAAGAAGTATACCCAAAATTATAACGCTGTCTGCTTAAAGACAATGCTTTTTCTGCCGAGGTAACTTGTCTTTTTCTTGCTTCAAATTCAGATTGGAGATAAAAATTTCCAGCAATGGCATTGTCTACTTCCAATAAAGACGTTAGCACAGCTTTATCATAACTCGCCTCTAATTGCTGCAACCTTTGCTTTTCAACATCAACCCTTCTTTTATTTTGGTTAAAAGCAAAAACAGGACCTAATAAGCCACCACTTACACTTGCATAAGGCGAATTACCTGTAAGCAAAGTACCCAATTGAGGACTAGCCAAACCCAAAGCACCAGTTAAACTAATTACAGGAAAGCGATTGGCCTGAGCAACTCCTACCCTATCATATTGAGACTTCAAAGCAAATTCTGCACTTTGAATATCGGGCCTTCTTTCTATCAGTTGAGAAGGTAAACCCGCAGGGATAGAAGGAGGCAGTTGTTGGTCTTTGTTATTCAAGCCACGTTCTATTACGCCTCCAGTTCTGCCACAAAGTTGGTTCAACAAATTCTCTATAATTACAATTTGCCTTTGCAGGGCTGGCACAGCGGCCTCTACCGTAGCCAATTGTATGTCGGCTTGCAGCTTATCTATTTCTGCCGAATATCCTTTTTCAAATCTTTCAGCATTAATTCGCAAAGATTCTTTCCTACTCTTAACGGTTCTTTGTGAAACTTCTAATCTATAATCTAAATCGCGCAATAGGAAATAATTGTCGGCAATTTCTGCCACTAATAAAACCAACACATTTCTTTTTATGGCCTCTTGTTGCAAATAGGTATTTACTGCAGCCGATTTACTACTTCTAATTCTACCAAACAAATCTAACTCCCAATTTAAGGTTAAGGCTCCATTGTAAAACGTTCTATCTTGCGCTACAAAAGCCCTTTCTGCATTGGGTTGCGCAGAAGATGTTCCTGCGCCTAATTGGTAACCAATAGTTGGAAATAAATTGGCGCGAACAATAGCAGCATTAAATCTTGCTTCTTCTACCCTTGCAATGGCCACGCGCAAATCTGGATTACTTTCCAACGCTATTTTAATCAAACTTTGCAAACCATTATCTTTATACAATTCAAACCATTGGGCTAATTTTAAACTATCCCCATTGGTTTCTCCTTGGGCATATTTCTTCTTTTGATTTGCTAGTTCATTGCGCTCATATTTTGGCCCCACTTTGCAGGAAGCAAACAAAACTAGGCTCAAACAAAACCATAATATTATTCTCATGCCTTTTTTTCCTTTCCTTTTGAACCACCAAACTTTTCAACCAAAACATAAAAAGATGGAATAAGTATAACACCCAAAACGGTGGCGATAATCATTCCACTAAAAACGGCCATACCCATTACTTTCCTCGCTTCTGCACCAGCGCCAGTAGCGGTTAACAAAGGCACTACGCCAAGAATAAATGCAAAAGAGGTCATTAAAATAGGCCTTAAACGCATCTTTGCACCTTGGATAGCAGCTTCAACTGCATCCATGCCTTCCTCACGTTTCATTTTTGCAAACTCAACAATAAGAATGGCATTTTTAGCATTTAAACCTATCAACATCACCAATCCAATTTGCGCAAAAACATTGTTTACGTAGCCTTCAGCAAATTGACTCGATAAAAACAAACCTAATAAGGCACCCATGATTACCCATGGCGTTCCAAGCAAAACAGAAAATGGCAACGACCAACTTTCGTATTGGGCAGCCAAGATTAAGAATACAAAAACAAGGGCCATTAAAAACATGGTTGAACCTTTACCCTCAGATTGTTTTTCTTGATAAGAAATATTACTCCAATCGTAACCCATATCTGCTGGTAAAACTTCTTTAGCAGTTTCTTCCAAGGCGGCTAATGCCTGAGAACTACTATACCCTTTAGCAGGAGTTCCATTTACTTCTGCTGCTCTATACATATTATACCTAATGGTGTAATCTGGCCCAATGGTATCTATAACTGTAGCAAAAGTACTTACGGGTATCATACTTCCTTTGGCATCTTTTACAAAATAGCCTTTTAAATCATCTGGACTCATTCTGTATGCAGATTCGGATTGCACGTAGGTTCTGTACTGCCTACCAAATCTATTGAAGTTGTTTACATAAGACCCTCCCAAATAAGCAGAAATCGGACGTGTAGCATCTGCTAACTTCAATCCCAATTTTTGTATTTTATCTTTATCTATGCTAATATATTTCTGCGGCACATTAGAACGATAAGTAGAATATACATTCGCTATTTCTGGGCGCTTTGAAGCAGCTTCCACAAATCTTGCTACCTGCATAGATAAGTATTGAGGTGTGTTACCACTTTTATCTTGCAACATCATGCTAAATCCACTTCCTGTTCCTAAGCCTGGAATAGGTGGCGGACCAAATGCCATAACCGTAGCTTCGGTTACCTTAGCTAACATAGCATAATTTATAAATTTAACTACTTGGGCAGCGGTTTTCTCGCGCTCAGACCAATGCTTCAACTGTATAAAAAATGTGGCACTGTTAGGCGTACTCTGAAATGTAAATACATTTAAACCTATGATAGAAGTTGAATTTCTAATTTCTGGAACTTTTGCTAAAATGCGTTCAATTTTTGCACAAGCCAAATCTGTTCTTTGTAACGAAGCAGCATCTGGCAATTGAACCCCAACCATAATATACCCTTGGTCTTCTTCCGGAACAAAGCCCCCAGGCACCATTTTTCCTAATCCGCCAGCAATAATGGTAATGCCAATTAACAAAACAGAACTAATGACTAACTTCCTAGTAAAAAACCCAGCAAGTTTGCCATACTGGTTAGTAAACTTTTCGAACCAACGGTTAAACGCATCAAAGAACTTTTGAAGCGGGCCCGTTTTTGTAGATTTTGGCTTAAGTAATAAGGCCGCTAGTGCCGGACTTAAAGTTAACGCATTAAAGGCAGAAAAGGCAACCGAGATGGCAATGGTGATGGCAAATTGTTGGTACAATCTACCTGTAATACCCCCAGCTAAGGCAACTGGCACAAACACCGCAATTAATATTAAAGCAATAGCAATTACGGGCCCACCAACTTCCTTCATAGCCTTACTTGTAGCTTCTTTTGGGCTCAAACCATGCTCTATATGATGCATTACTGCTTCTACTACTACAATGGCATCATCTACCACTAAACCAATGGCAAGCACCATTCCTAAAAGAGACAATACATTTACAGAAAAACCTAGCAATGGGAATAAGATGAAT
>JBIKKC010000203.1:0-4294 GCA_044360615.1 Bacteroidia bacterium
AAAAAATTTGCCTGTTAAATTGCATCCTTATGGTGCTGCAACCATTAATCTGGAAGGTGAAGAAATGGCAGAATTGTATGATATGCAACAATCTGGGGCCATAGGGTTTACCGACGGAAATAAGCCACTTGGAAACGCTGGTTTATTACTTAGAATATTGCAGTATAACCTCATCTTTAAAGGGTTACTTTTGGCATTGCCTAATGAAAAAACGTTGAGTGCTGGTGGTAACATCCACGAAGGAAAAGTTAGCACCTTGCTTGGGCTAAAGGGTATTCCATCATTGGCCGAAGAGGCTGCTATTATTCGCGATTTAGAAGTGCTAAAATATGCAGAAGCTAAAATGCATTTTTCTTGCATTAGCAGCAAAGGAGCTGTAGAGTTAATTAGAAAAGCTAAGCGACAAGGCTTAAAAGTTACTTGCGATGTGGCTGTGGCTAATTTGTGTTTTACAGACGAAAATTTAAATACCTACGATACCAATTTTAAGGTAGTGCCTCCATTGCGCACCAAGCAAGATCAAAAAGCCTTGTGGGAGGGTTTGCAAGATGGAACAATAGATGCCATTTGCTCTAATCATCAGCCTCAAGCAATAGAAGATAAAGCGGTAGAATTCGAATATGCGGCCCATGGTATGATTACTTTACCTTGGATGCTGCCTTTGCTGTTACAAGCTAAACCCCTAAACTTTCCATTGGATAGCTTATTAGCAGCCATCACGCATCACCCAAGAAGCATATTGGGATTACCCAAAACCAACATCGAAAAAGGGGGGCAAGCGACTTTAGTTTGCTTTGATACGCAAACAGAATTTGTGGTACAAAACAATCCTTCTAAATCTGCTAATTTCCCTTTGTTTGATACAAAGTTAAAAGGGAAAATTTGGTGGGTATTCAATCAAAAAACTTTACACGCGCAAGACTAAATTATGAGTCAAGATAATATCAATAAAACAGCTGTATTTGCTAGTATTCAAGCACTTTTTAATTGTTTTGAACCAGCTTTTGCAGAAACGTATGTTAGAGAAGTTGCTGGCATCATTGAAGATGAGCCAGAAGATTTCATGTTTAGAACTAAATTGCTAGAACAGTGGGTTGCCAAACATCCTACTTGCCAAGATTTAGAAGATGTTTTATTTGATTTATTGTTAGTTCATTTTTTGGCTGCAGAGCTGCATGAAGAAAACTACTTTGACAGTGCCGAATGGAATGAGATAGAACAAAAAACTTTAGACAAAGGATCTGAAATGCTGAACCTATTTTTATATTTAGGAGAAGCCAAAGAAACGGAAGCTGAAGTTAGTTTGGAAGATTTTTTAAATGAATTTTTATTGGTTGGAGAGGATGAGTTTCAAGATGAGTATAGAATTTATGAAAGCTTAATTGTAAACGAACATTTATTAGAAGCTGATTTGGGTAGTTTAAGATTACTAAAAGATAAAGTGAAAGAAGATACTGGGTTAAAAGATTTTTTTATTCCCATCGTATTGTTTTTTCAGAATTTGGAAGATCCAGCAGAGGAAGCCAATTTAGCCATTGGTCTTAATGCATTTGAAGCCGCTATTTATTATTCATTAATTGCCTACAGTAAAATATAATGGAACCACAATTTAAAAGCAGTAAGTGGCAAATTATTGCCAAATTTGCGCTAGTTTATACCCTAATCGTAATAGGTTTTGGCCTTGTTTTATACTTGTTTAATCTTACCCTACAAGCAGGTATGGTAAATGGTTTGGTAAACATTGTTGCCCTCTCAGTCTCTATTTATTTTGCCATAGTTTCTAATAGAGACAATATCCAAAATGGCTTTATAACTTACGGGCAAGGGGTTGCCTTGGGAGTTTACATCTCCTTAATGGCTGGCATAATTTTAAGTGTTTACCAATATCTATTTAGTACTTATATAGCACCAGAAATGAGCGCCAATATTATGAATGAAACCAAAAGGCAAATGATTGAAAGTGGAAGCTCCGAGGAAGAAATGGAGGCCGCATTAAACATGATGCAAGCCCTTCAAAAACCGGGCTACATGATTTTAGCTGGAATTGGTGGATCGCTTATTTTTGGTTTAATTGTTTCCCTTATTGTATCTGCATTCACCAAAAGAGAAGACCCAGATGGGGCCTATAAAAATTTGAATAATTAAGCATGACTTCATACCCTGTTGATATTTCCGTTGTTATCCCCTTTTTAAATGAGGATGAGTCTATACCCGAATTGTTAGAATGGATAGAAAGGGTAATGCTGGCAAATAATTTCTCTTATGAAATTATACTTATAGATGATGGTAGCACAGATAATTCTTGGGCACTTGTAGAAAAAAATAGCGAGCGAAATTCTCGCATAAAGGGCATAAAGTTTAGAAGAAATTACGGCAAAAGTGCAGCGCTCAATGTTGGCTTTCATGCGGTTTCGGGCAGGGTAGTAGTAACCATGGATGCAGATATGCAAGATAGTCCAGATGAAATACCAGAGCTTTACCGCCTTATTACCGAAGAGAATTTTGACTTAGTAAGTGGTTGGAAAAAACAACGCTTTGATCCTATCACCAAAACAATTCCTACCAAATTTTTCAATGCCGTAACACGTCGCATCAGTGGTATAGATTTGCATGATTTTAATTGTGGACTTAAAGCCTACAAGCATGATGTGGTAAAATCTATTGAGGTGTATAATGAAATGCACCGCTATATCCCAGTAATCGCCAAATGGGCTGGTTTTAGAAAAATTGGCGAAAAGGTAGTGCAACATCGTGCCAGAAAATATGGCTCTACCAAGTTTGGTGGCATCTCTAGATTTATCAATGGATTCCTAGATTTATTAACGATCTTCTTTGTTTCTAAGTTTGGTAAAAAGCCGATGCACTTTTTTGGAGTTTGGGGTACCGTAATGTTTCTGCTTGGAAGTGCTGGCGCTTTTTCCATTATCATAGATAAATTGGTTTATGTTTACGAAGGCTATACTGTACCTAGAAATATAACCGATCAACCCATATTTTTTCTTTGCCTTACCTTTCTCATTATTGGAGTTCAATTATTTTTGGCAGGCTTTATTGGTGAAATGATTTCTCGGAATGCTTCGGAGCGCAACCATTATGGCATAACAAAAAGATTAGGTCTTGATGCATAAAGGAAAGGTGCTTATTGTGGGTCCGGCTTGGCCTTTGCGTGGCGGTTTGGCAACTTACAACGAAAGGCTTTGTAGGGAATTTATTAGCCAAGGATACACCTGTGAGATTCTTAGTTTTTCGCTTCAATATCCTAAATTGCTTTTCCCAGGTAAATCTCAGTTTTCTAGTGATGCCCAGCCTCAAGATATTCAAATTCATAGCGAGATAAATTCCATTAATCCCTTAAACTGGCTTTTAGTAGGTAACAAATTTGCCAAACGCAAGTACGATTTGGTTGTATTTAGGTATTGGATGAGTTTTATGGGTCCTGCTTTTGGCACCATTGCCAATAAACTTAGGGCTTCTGGTGCAAGAGTAATTGCCATAACAGATAATATTGTACCCCACGAAAAACGTTTTTTTGATAAGCCATTTACCAATTATTTTTTAAATGCTTGTCATGGTTTTTTGGCCATGTCTAAGGAGGTGCAACAGCAAGCCATAGCCTTGCAACCCAATAAAAAAGTTGCCTATGTGCCGCATCCCATGTACGATATGTTTGGGTTGGCGCAAGAAAAACAAGCAGCAAAAATCGGGTTGAACCTAGACCCAGCTTTTAACTATTTGCTCTTTTTTGGGTTCATTAGAAAGTATAAAGGCTTGGGGCTTTTGCTAGATAGCTTCTCGCGTTTCGATTATAAAAAGTATAAAGTAAAACTCATTATTGCTGGTGAGTTTTATGAAGATGCTGCTCCCTATTTAGCGCAAATAAAGGAATTGGGTTTAGAAGAACATTTGGTGCTTAAAACAGATTTTATTCCTAATGCGGAGGTAGGTCAATATTTTTCTGCTTCAGATATGGTGGTTCAAACCTATTTAAGCGCAACGCAAAGTGGCGTAACCCAAATAGCCTATTATTACGATAAACCTATGCTGGTAACCGAGGTGGGTGGTTTAGCAGAATTGGTTCCTGCGGGCAAAGTAGGTTATGTTTGCAAACAAGATGCAGCCCAAATTGCAGCAGCCATTACCGATTTTTACGAAGCACAAAGAGGCCCTATTTTTAGCAAGGGAGTTGCAGAAGAAAAGCAGAAATTTACCTGGGAATATTTGTTGCAGCAGTTGTTGGCTGTATAGCGCTAATATACAATAATTTATGTTTATTTTCCCCATATTTCACTCTTTT
>JBIKKC010000204.1:0-4287 GCA_044360615.1 Bacteroidia bacterium
AACTGGCGGTTCACCAAAAGAAGAAGGCTTAAATTGGTTAAAAGATTTGGGTATGCGCATAGAGCCGCCTGTTCCCTCGTTGTTTACTTTTAATATTCCTGATCCAAATCTTACCGCGTTGCAAGGCATTGCCGTTAATATGGCTAAGGTAAAAATATTGGATACCAAATTAGAAACGGTTGGTCCGGTATTAATTACCCACTGGGGTTTAAGTGGCCCTGCCATATTAAAAACATCCTCTTTAGGGGCAAGAATTTTAGCCGAAAAGGAATATGAATTTAAAGTTCAGGTATGCTGGTTAGAAAACAGAAAAGAAGAAGGGGTGAGGCAGGAGTTGTTTAATTTAAAAGCTGCCAACCCAGGTAAATTGATGAGCAGCACCTTTCCTTTTGTGTTGCCAAAGCGCTTAACCAGTTATTTAATTCAAAAGGCAGGTTTAGATGAGAAAGCCAATTGGGGTGAGGTGAGTAAGGAAAGCTTAAATCAGCTCATACAATGTATGATGTATGATACTTACGAAGTGAAGGGCAAAACTACTTTTAAAGAGGAATTTGTAACTTGTGGTGGCATTAACTTGGACGATATAGATTTTAAAACCATGGAAAGTAAGCGTTTGAGAGGTTTGCATTTTGCAGGTGAAGTTTTAGATATCGACGGCATTACGGGCGGTTTTAATTTTCAGGCTGCTTGGACAACTGGGTTTATTGCTGGGCAGGCGGCAGCGGCTGAGTAACTATGAAGTATGAACTATGAGTTGAAAGAAATTTTAATTTCCTCTAAATAGTTTCGTAGCTCCTTGGTCTTTTGGGTACCAATAAGAAATTTTTTGCCGCTATTGAGCACGAGTTGAATGCCTTCGTCTCCTTTGATGGTATAGGCTTTTCCTTCTGTAAAACTAAAGCGAATTCCCCAGCCGCCATATTCGCGAATGGGTTTGTATTTGCGTAGTTGTATGCTTTTAATTTCGCTCCACTTAACATAATAATACACCCGTTGAAAGGGGAAGAAACGTAGCGTTATTCCAGCTTCATCTATGCGTGTTTCGAGGTGCGTAAAGTAGAGCAGGCTCGAAATAACAGCAATAACTATGATTCCAGCCAATAGGCTATAACGCGAACTTGGGTCGGCTTTGCCGCTTAAAATGCCGTAACCAATGGCAATAACCGTAACTATGAGCATAGTCCATATCCACCAACGGTTAAAATGTTGCTTTTCGTAAAACATAGGTGCAAAGAAAGGGAAAAAACAACTATGAGGTATTAACTATGAAGTATGAACTATGAACTATGAAAAGGGGAGAGGGTGTTACATGTAAATTCCCCCCTGGAAGGGGGGCAGGGGGGAAGACCGAGGGAATGATGAGGTAATAACTATGAAGTATGAGTTAGTGAATGTTAGATGTTAGTTTCCCCCCTGGATTCTGTTCACCAAAAGAGAAAGGAGGGCTGGGGTAAGTGAGAGGGAATGGTTTACGTTAAAAAGGATTATAAACTAATAGCTGAAAATTTAATAGATAGATTTGATTTAGTAGTTCTCCAAAATAAAAGTGACTTGATTTTGGTTTGAATCTTTAGACCAAAGACCAAAGGCATGAAGGTAGTAATCTCTTTTTAATATAATTTTTAAAATAGTGTTTTCAGCTATTTCTATTTTTAAAATATCAAGTTTAGTATTATCATTAGTTTCAAGTGGTTTAAACTTGTAAATCTCATCAATAATCAATTTAGGCCTACCACTACTGATTTCTGAAAACTGAACATAAGTCATACCTTCATTCATTAATTTACTGTTCACAGCAATTGTACATGCATATGCGAGATTATCTGATTTAATAGCCAATGCTGTTGAAACTATCCATCCCTCCTTATTTGATGTTCCAATTGAACTATATACTTTAACTCCGTGATCACCACTACCAAAAAAGGCAGTTATTCTTTTTGCTTTACCTGTTGATTTTAGCACATTAATTTCAGAAAATGCAAACTCGCAAGAAAATAAATGATGAGCTTTTGGTTCATTAGTATCCTCGCCGACTAATAAGGATGGAATTTTCTCTTCGCTTTCATTATTAGATGGAAATATTAATTTATTGATAGGTTGCAAACTGCTTAATTCTGATGAAGAAATAGCAAAATTTAAATTTTGACCGCCTTTAAGTGAGAATGAAATTATTCCAATGAAATTTCCTTTTAAGTTAATTAATGGACTTCCACTATTGCCAGAGGAAATTGGAACAGAAATTTGAATAGTGTTTCCAATACTATCATCTTTTCTAAATGATGAAATTATTCCGTCTGTAATAGAAAAATTTAATCCTAATGGACTCCCAATTACAACAACTTTTTCGCCTATTTTGGATTGATTAGGTTCTTTAGTTAAATATTCAAAAACTTCATTTGGCTTGTGATCAACTTGAAACTTAACCAAATCTGATTTTTCACTCCAAGAAAGAACTTTTGATACTTTGTAGGTTTTTCCGTTATATGTTTTAATTCTCACACTAGTAGCACCTGCAAAAACGTGATAATTAGTAACTCCTATCCCATTTGAACTTATAAAAAATCCAGTGCCTATTTTGATAATTTCTGAATCTGCATTAATAATTTCAACCCTGAAAATTGCATTTTTTGATTTATTGTATATAAAATTTAAATCATTAGTCTGACAATAACTAGGATTAATATGAAGGAACAATATTCCTGAAATAAAAATTCTTAAAATATGAATGGCTTTTAAAACCATCAAGAACTTTCTTAAGTTTTTTGCAACTCCCTTCATTTTTTTAACTTTCAAAGGCAGTTTTAAAAGCTAATTCGCATTCCCATTTAATTTCATTTAAAAGTTCAGGCTTAATTGATAAGCTAATTATTCCATCAATAAAGCTTAGGGTTAAATAACTATTTAAAAAGTCATTGTCACCAATTTGTTCATTTGATGCCTTTGCTTTTAACCATTCAATATGTTTTTCTTCAATTAATTCGATTGATTTTTCGAAGCTATATTTTCTATTGGCATGGTCTATTCCAAATAGGATTTCCATCACATTTTCAGATTGATTTATCATATAAGCGTTTTTGAGTTAAAACTCATACAATATTAGAATTATTCCAATTAATGTGCTTACATTATTTTAGAAATGGGATATAGTTTTAGGATTGATGTTATTTCTCAATTTAACCTTCAAACTATTATTAAAATGCTAGTCAATTATAATTTCAAGCATTGAGTTTTAGTAACTCGTAACTCTTTCTCAAGGTTGTATAATAATTTTTTGGGTAGCTTTTTCGTAGGGAGTTTCTATGGTGAAAATATAGGTACCGCCCAATTCGAAGTTCTTGATTTTGCGATGGTAAGTATTTTCGCCTAGGCTTAAGTTGCTTAGGGTTTTTTCTTCTATCTTTTTTCCATCTATGCGATATAGGGAAACCTTTACTTCTGTGGTTTTGCTTAGATAAAAATTGGCTACAAATTCTCCATTATTAGGATTAGGATAAACCTGAAGTTTAAGCGTGCCTGTACTTTGTGGGTTAAATTGGTGTATTCCTACAGAGTTGTTTTTTATAACGTACACTTTAAAAATTTGGCTGCTGGCGCTGCTTTGGGTTCCGGTATTGGTAAAAAAGATATTTGCTGCCGTGCTGCTAATGCCGCCATAGATATAACCTACTAAGGTGCTATCAGCAGTAAATTCATCTAATTTAAATACTTCATTTTTGTATTGCGGTACTAATGTATTTGGAATGAATTCTGAACTCGCTCCTAACAAACTAGGCATCTCTACAGGAAGTTTATATTCTGCCATAACGCCGGCAGCATTTCTAGTTACTCTGGCAATGGTTTTAACAAAAGGTACATTATTGTCTTGAACCAAAATGCCAGCGCTATCAAAATACTGGGCAATGCCTCCAAAAAACACGTTATGCATTTCATTTTTTGAAGCCGAGTAAATTGGTAAAACTGCACAATGGTAGTGATTATAATATTGTTGAAAGGCATTGTTCACCGCATAAGAAGTGCTATCAATGGTTACAGAATTCAAAAAGGGAAGATTAACTGTTGGTTGAAACACACCCGAGAAAGCAGTAATTCCTTCGGCAACATTGGGCAATATTTGTGGCACAGCATTGTAATCTCTTCTGTGCAAATTAGCAGCATCGGTATGGCCTGGCAAATGCGTAATGGTTAAGCTTGTGCCTGTATCTAAAATGGTAAATTTTCTTACCGCATCAGTATATACTTGGGTGTACGATGGGTTTCCCATAGGGTTATAATTTCCATCAAACTTAT
>JBIKKC010000205.1:0-4266 GCA_044360615.1 Bacteroidia bacterium
AAGTATTGCACCTCTTAGGCGAGCAATTAGATTAGCTATTTGGTTTTATCGGCATACATTAAATAGCGCATTCTTTTTTTTCTGTATTGATCCAAACCTTCTTGCCAGGTAGCTCTTATTTCTGCCTGGCTTTTGCCTGCAATAATTTGCTTTCTTAGTTGGTCTGTGCCAGCCAATTTATCAAAAAAGGGAGTAAAGAAATTTGCTTTATCGGCGTCATTTTTATACAAATCTAGCAACCAAAATAAATTAATTTGTTTGCTATGAAATGCCACTTGTTTGCCATATTCGGTTAGGTTAAAGCCAATACATAATTTACCTTCATGTGGCGGATGGTCTGCAATTCCAGGTAAGTTTTTTGGTATAAGGCTGTCTGAACCTATGCTGCAATCAGGCTTGCCCACAAATTGAAAGGGGTAGGGAGTGCCTCTTCCAATGCTATAATTGGTACCTTCAAAAAAGCACAAGCTAGGGTAAAGGTAAACACTGCTCATATTGGGTAGGTTTGGCGAAGGACGAACGGGTAATTGGTAAGCATCCCAATGTTTGTAATTTTTTATTTTAATTACTTCTAGTTTGCATTGCGCTTTGTTTTTTAGCCAGCCTTCACCATTAATCATTAAAGCATATTCTGCAATGGTGCAGCCATGCACTACAGGCACAGGGTGCATGCCTACAAAAGATTTAAAAGCAGTATCTAAAATAGGTCCATCAATATAGTGTCCATTTGGATTGGGTCTATCTAAAATAATTAAGGTTTTATTGTTTTCTGCACAAGCTTCCATTACATAGTGCAAGGTGGAGATGTAAGTATAAAAGCGAGCGCCCACATCTTGTATGTCAAAAATAAGTACATCCATTTTTGCCAACACTTCTCTACTTGGTTTCTTTTGGTTGCCGTATAATGAATAAACGGTTATTCCAGTTTTAGGGTCTACATTAGTTTTAACTTTTTCTCCAGCGCTATGGTCGCCTCTAAAGCCATGTTCTGGGGCAAATATGCCTGTAATAGTAACTTGTTTACTTTTAAGAAAATCTACCAAATGCACTTTCCCAACTTGAGCGGTTTGGTTCACCACAAGCCCAACACGTTTGCCTTTAAGCATTGGTAAATACAGGTGGGATTGGTCGGCTCCGCAGGTTTGACCCAAGCCAATAAAAAAGCAAAGCTGAAAAAGAAGATAGAGGAACGTATATTTGGCCATTATTTTCATGAATCTAGGTAATTATATAGGCAAGCGTTTAATGCGCAATAACCCAGTTCAAAGTAAAGGAAAGGGTGGTGGATTTTCAAAACTCATTATCAACCTTGCTTTGAGCGCTGTAGCCGTTAGTGTAATGGTGATGATTATTGCCGTGGCTATAGTAAAGGGTTACCAGCAGGAAGTGAGGCAAAAAATTGTGGGTTTTCATGCCCCTATTCAAGTAACGCACCTCGATTTAAACAATAGCTTTGAAAGTTACCCCATTTTGCGAGATAGCTTAATGGAGCGGTTGGTAATGCAACGAGAGGGTATCCATTTTATGCAGCGGTATGCTATAAAAGCAGGTATTTTAAAAACTGAAGAGGCCTTTGAGGGTGTTGTTTTAAAAGGGGTAGACGAATCTTACCAATGGGATTTTTTTACTAAAAATTTAATTGCAGGGGTTGTGCCAAATGCTGCCGATAGCAATGCCTCTAAGCAACTATTAATTTCTAACGAAACCGCTAGAACTATGCAATTGGAGCTAGGGAGTGAGGTGCTCATTTATTTTATTCAGGAGCCTCCGCGGGTAAGAAAAATGAAGGTTTGTGGCATTTTTGATACCGGCCTAAGTGATTTAGATAAACTCTATGCTTTTACGCATATAGGCTTGGTTCAAAAATTAAATCAATGGGACGCCTCACAAATTTCTGGCTATGAAATTGGGATCAAACCAAACTATAATATAGAAATGATGCGGGAAGAGGTTGCCGCTCTTACTCCGTATAACATGGGCTTAAGTACTATTTTTGAAATTTACCCTTCCTTGTTCGATTGGCTTTCTTTACTCGATTTAAACGTGGTTATTATCTTGGCTTTAATGGTGGCTGTGGCTTCCATAAATATGATTACGGCCTTGTTAATTCTCATTCTAGAACGCTTGCAAATGGTGGGCATAATGAAGGCTATGGGCGCTACAAACCAACAAATTTCGTCTATCTTTTTGTGGATGGCAGGTCGCATCATAGGCTTGGGGTTATTAATAGGCAACCTTGCTGGAGTTGGGTTGGCCCTGCTACAAAAGCAAACAGGTTTGTTTAAACTAGATGCCCATTCCTATTATTTAAATAGAATTCCCATTCAATTAGAATTGCAAGATTTACTCTGGATTAATTTGCTGGCATTTGGCATTTGCCTTTTGATTTTGTTTTTACCTGTTAGGCTGGTGGCAAGAATTAACCCAGTAAAATCGATAAGATTTAATTGATGATGAAACAATTTATTCCTGCGCCCATAAAGTTTGCCTTATGGTTTATATTTAAATCACCTCAGCGTAAGTTGGGTTACCACACGCTATGGAGTGATGTAAAAGGTTTGTTCTTTTATTGCCGCTACTATTTTGTATTGGCTCCTAAGGATCAGAAAATGAGCATTTGTATAGGTAACTATAACCGCTCGGCCATGATTAGAAACTACCTTTTACCTGCGTTGAATAAACTAGAAAGGCAGCAAGATATAGAACTGGTGATTACAGATTTTAATAGTTTAGATGGTGCCGACCTAAAACTATTTTTAGAAGCAAATTGGAAAGGGACATTAAAATTTATAGCGGTGGATGCCCCTTTTACAAGGGCAAGAGCCATTAATGAAGCGGTTGAAAGTGCTAGCCATGAGCTAATCTTTGTATGCGATGCCGATTTTTCTTTACCAAGCAATTTATTGCATTTATGTTATCGATTTACTTTAGCCAACAGTATCTGGTTTCCAATTGTATTTTACCTTTACAAAAATAAGCAGCCAATGTATGGAAAAGGCAATGGAGAATGGATGCAATGGGGAGGGAAGGGGTTACTGGCTATAAAAAGAAAGCAATTTTTAGCCTTGGGTGGGCTCGACCAAAATTTTACCCATTGGGGAGGAGAAGATGAGGCGTTTTGGTTGCAATGTCACCAACATAGAAAAGTGATTATCAGAAGTAGGTGCAAGGGTTTATTACACCATTGGCATCCAAGTTTTAACCCTAAGTACAAAAAATTAGAAGAATTAGCGGATAAAGGATTGCTGTAGTATATTTGCGGCACAATGAGTTCACCTTTAGTTTCAATCATCACGCCCTCTTTTAATCAGGCAAAATGGTTAGAACAAACCATCCTTTCTGTGCTTAACCAAACTTACCCGCACATAGAATATATTATTATTGATGGGGGTTCTACTGATGGTTCAAAAGAAATTATTGAAAAATATGCTCCTCGTTTAAAGTTTTGGCAAAGTGCTCCAGATAAGGGTCAAGCAGACGCTTTAAATATTGGTTTTAAAAAGGCCAGTGGGCAATTGATTGCGTATTTAAATGCGGATGATTTGCTTGAACCCAACGCGGTAGAAGGTATTATTAATGCCTACGAAGTAAACCAAGAGTTTGCTATTTATTACGGCAAATGCAAAACCATAGATGCCGAGGGAAATCTCATGGAAGAAGGTAAAGGCAACCAGGTAAAATTTTCTGAGATTGCAAAAATGGGAATGTTACCCAATATTTATCAACCAGCCTGTTTTTTTAACAAGGCTTATTTACCACGAGAGTTTTTTGTGGATACCAAATTTAAGTTTGCCTTTGATTTTGAGTTAATATTAGCCTTAGCTTCCACTAAAATTTTGCTCTTTTTGAACCGAGATGTGGCGAGTTATAGGGTGCATGAAGAAAGTAAATCGAGCCGATTTAAAATTGAGGCCTATAAAGAGAAGTTAACCATACAAGAAAAGTACAGTAAGAAAGACTATCTGCTATTTAAATGGCAACGTGTAAAGTTGGCCCTTGCCGAAAAAACAGGCAAGATAAGCAACGGAAAAGCGGCCTTGTAAATAGGCTAGATGCAACTTTTTTACCACAAAGCCACTAAGGATTTTTTAGCGCTTGCTGCAGTTTTAAGAACACCAAGGGAGGCCGATGGCCTCTAGCTAAAATGATTTGTACTATGGGTAAGGTGAGTTACCAAGGAAGCAAATTAATGCCAGAGGCTAGTGGCTAGATGCCAGAAGCCTCAAGATTACTTCGTGATCCCAGAGGGGGTGGCTACAAACAAAT
>JBIKKC010000206.1:0-4261 GCA_044360615.1 Bacteroidia bacterium
AACTGCTACGCCAAAAGATTTTGATAAGTTAAATTTCTTTTTGCCGCTGCATAAGTAGTTACAAAATCATTTATTATTTCTTGCGCAGTTTCTACTTTGTTAAGCAGTGCGCTTATTTCTCCTATTTCTAGTTCGCCTTGAACCAAATCACCTTCTAGTATTCCTTTTTTAGAGCGACCTTTTCCTAGAAGCTCTTTTAAGTGTTCTTTAGAGGCACCCTCAAGTTCCAGCTTTTCTACCTCTTGGTAAAAATCGTTTTTAAGCATGCGCACTGGTGTAAGTTGTTTAAGACTAAGTTGGGTATCACCTTCTTTTGCCGCAATTACCGCAGCTTTATAATTGGGATGTGCGGAGGATTCTTGGCTAATTGCAAATCTTGAACCCACTTGTATACCTTGCGCTCCAAGCACTTCAGCCGCCAACCAACTTCTACCATCTAACATGCCGCCAGCTGCAATAATTGGCACTTTGGCAATTGCTGCAATTTGTGGAAGTAAACAAAAAGTGGTAGTCTCTTCTCTTCCATTGTGTCCACCGGCCTCAAAACCTTCTGCTACAAGGGCATCCACTCCTGCATCCATTGCCTTATTGGCAAACTTGGTGTTGGCAATTACATGAACTACTTTACAGCCAGCAGCCTTTAACATGGAGGTAAACATGGCTGGATTACCCGCAGAAGTAAAAACTATTTTAACTTCATGTTTTAACAGGGTTTGTATATGGGCCTCAGCATGTGGATATAGCAAAGGAATATTTACCCCAAAAGGTTTGCTGGTTGCTGCTTTGCATTTAAGAATATGTTCTTCTAGTAAATCTGGCGACATACTGCCAGAGCCAATTAAACCCAAACCACCGGCATTACTAACTGCCGAAGCAAGTTTCCAACCGCTGCACCAAACCATGCCGCCTTGAATGATGGGGTATTGAATTTGGAATAGGGTGGAAATTGGGTTGTTCATATTTAGAATCTACCCAAAATTAATCTCAGTACTATCACCAATATTTAGGCTTTGACTCATTCCTTTTAGGAGTGCGTCGTTGCCAATAAGTGAGCGGTGTAATATGGCAAAATCTATTTGGGCATAAGGGCCAATTATAGATTCTTTAATAGTGGCATAATTTAATATGGCATGTTCTCCAATGCTAACATTTGGCCCAATAATACTATTTGATATTTTGCAACCTTCACCAATAAAAACAGGAGGAATAATGATGGTGTTTTCGAAGTGATAGTTGCTGGTATCGTAATTAAGTTTTTTAAGGAGGAGGGAGTTGGTTTCTAGTAATACTTCCTTTTTACCACAATCGAACCAATTGTCTACTAAGAAGTGATGGAAATCTATGCCTTGGTTAAGCATTACCGTAATGGCGTCGGTTAGGGTAAACTCACCATGTGTTTTTAATTTCTTAGCCAAATTTGCATCAAGGGCCTCTAACAATTGCCGGCTGTCTTTTATTTTATAAATACCTACTAAGGCATGGTTGCTTTTAGGAATTTCGGGCTTTTCTATTACCCTCGAAATTTTACCTTCTTTATCTAATTCTGCAACTCCAAAGATTCTTGGGTCTTCCACCTTTTTTAACCCTAGCCAGTTGCCTTCCGATTTAATAATAGTTTTGAGGTCCGCATCTACAATAGTATCGCCAAAAATGATTAAAATTTCTTCGTTGTGTTTAACTAAATCTTTGGCCAACCAAATGGCATGGCCTACCCCTTTACCTGTGGTTTGAATTACAAACTCAGCATTGATTTGCGGATAGTGCTTTTGAATGTATTGTTCAATTTTATCTCCCAAATAACCAATAATAAAAACAAAGTCGTTAATACCCGCTTCTATTAAATATTCTGTTATATGCGCAAGGATTGGTTTACCTGCAATGGGTATAAGCGCTTTAGGTTGTGTATGGGTATGGGGGCGAAGTCTGGTGCCTATACCGGCCACTGGGATAATAGCTTTCATTGTTGGTTTTTGAGCAATTAGTTTTGTAATGAAATCAAAGCAAAAATAAACTTTTTCATTAGTATGGCTCAAAATACTATTTTGCGAGGCAAGAATACGTTAGAAATATGACAAGAGATACAGTTATTTTCGACCTCATCCAAGATGAACAAAACCGTCAAGAGCACGGATTAGAGCTAATTGCTTCCGAAAACTTTGTGAGCAAACAAGTAATGGAGGCCATGGGCTCTGTATTAACGAATAAGTATGCAGAAGGCTTACCGGGCAAACGGTATTACGGAGGTTGTGAGGTGGTAGATAAGGTGGAAAACTTGGCTATAGATAGGCTCAAGCAGTTATTTGGAGCTTGTTGGGCAAATGTACAGCCACATAGTGGAGCACAAGCAAATGCTGCGGTAATGTTGGCTTGTTTAAATCCTGGAGATAAAATATTAGGATTTGATTTGTCTCACGGAGGTCATTTAACGCATGGTTCACCCGTAAATTTTTCTGGTAAATTGTATAAGCCTTCATTTTACGGTGTTGAACGCGAAACGGGTTTAATTAATTGGGATAAAGTGGAAGAAACAGCTAGAAAGGAGCAGCCAAAACTAATTATATGTGGTGCTTCTGCCTATAGCAGGGATTGGGATTATGTGCGTTTACGCAAGATTGCCGATGAGGTTGGTGCGCTATTATTAGCCGATATTTCTCACCCTGCAGGATTAATTGCTGGAAAGCTTCTTAATGATCCTATTCCATATTGCCATATAGTAACATCTACTACTCACAAAACATTAAGAGGTCCTCGTGGTGGCATTATCATGATGGGAAAAGATTTTGAAAACCCATGGGGTTTAACCACACCAAAAGGGGAATTAAAAATGATGAGTGCCATTTTAGATGGGGCTGTTTTTCCTGGAACTCAGGGCGGGCCGTTAGAACACGTTATCGCTTCTAAAGCAATTGCTTTTGGGGAGGCGCTTACCCCAGAATTTTTGGCTTATATTAAGCAAGTAAGAAGTAATGCACAAGCTATGGCTAAGGCCTTTATGGATTTAGGATATCAAATTATTAGTGGAGGCACCGATAATCATTTAATGCTAATAGACTTAAGAAATAAAGGTATAAGTGGAAAAGCAGCAGAGAATGCATTAATAAAGGCAGACATTACTATCAATAAGAACATGGTTCCTTTTGATGATAAATCGCCATTTGTTACCTCTGGCATACGCATTGGCACACCAGCTATAACTTCTCGCGGACTTAAAGAAGAACACATGGCAACTGTGGTTGGATTTATAGATAGGGTATTAATGAACCCAGATAATGATGCAGAATTAAACGCTGTTCGTAAAGAGGTTAATGCTATGATGGTAGGTTTTCCATTGTATGCTTAATCTTTCACCCAAATTTGAATACTATTTGGTTCAAGTAGCAGCTTTTTAACACCACCATTCATACTTTGGTGATATTGGGCAAAGCCGGCATCTAGTGCAATAGCATTGCTGTTGCCTACAAGTTTCCATTTACCAGCAGCTAGGCTTACTTCAATTTCTAGGCTCAGTTTTCCCGTGTTAAGCAATACGAGTACTTTATCATGAATTTTATAACCGAGCAAAGATTCATATTTTGGTTCAATGAACTTAAAAGCAGAAACAGGAGTTACTCCTGTGTTTTCTTGGTAAGCAGGTAGGGTTAGTAAATAGCGTTTTCTTAATTCAATTAACCCCTTCCAATAGGCTTGCATTCCTTTGTAATCAGCATTGGTGTAAGGTATAGCTTTGCTAAGGGCGCCAATCTTTTTGTTTATTTGAACCAAGCCAACATTGTCCCAAACAAATTGATTTGCGCTACGCATATTATAAGTATCGCGCTTTCCATGGAAATATATTTTGCCACTTGGTATCTCTTTTTCCACCTCCATAAGCGGCGCCATTCCCTTGCTTCTCATAAACTCAGAACCACCATGAAGTACGATAGGACCAGGTGTGGTAAAAAGTAGTGTGGCAGCAATTTTATAATTGATTTCATCTACCCCAAATCTACCATCAAAGTCATAGGTGGCGAATTGATCTGCTAAAGCAAAATTATCATGTATATCTAGGTAATTGATGCCACTATTAATGGTGTGCTGACCTGGGAAACTGCAGGTTAATGCGCGCTTTACATCCTCTCTTAAAGCTTCATTTCCTCCTGCCCAACCACGGTCTTTTTCTTTGGAATTTAATTCGAAAACAGGTCCTTTATAAGTATTTCTGGTATCATCATTAAAATAGCAAATAGGAGCATCTTCTTTGTACCAATGCCAATCTGGATTT
>JBIKKC010000207.1:0-4260 GCA_044360615.1 Bacteroidia bacterium
AGAACCTCCAGCAGAAATTCCAGTAGCAATCATGTAAGTTACAGAGGCAATGTTAATGGCAATTTGATGGGCCGCCATGGCATATTCACTTATCCATCCAATCATAATGGCGGCAAAGGCAAAGGCGCCTACCTCAAAGAAATATTGAAAGCCCGATGGTAAACCTATCTTAAATATCTGAAGTAAGAAATGCCTATCATCCTCATGTTTTACCAAATGCAAATAACCCTGGTAAAGCTTGTTTAATCTTACATAACTATACATGGCTAAAGCCATTGCAGCTCTAGATAAACTAGTTGCAATGCCCGCACCAAATAAGCCATAAGCAGGCATTCCAAATTTGCCATAGATTAATACCCAATTTAAAAACACATTGAGCAAGAGTGCAAAAATGGTAATTATAGCAGAGGGTTTGGTAAACGACAATCCATCGCTGTATTGCTTAATGGCTGTAAATAACAATAAGGGTAGGGTACCTGCATTTAAAATATGCAAGTAATCTTTAGTAAGTGAAGTTACGCGTTCGGTTTGCCCAAACCATGCCAAGTTTTCTGCTAAAATATATAGGATCAAACCAATAAAGGCCGATAGCAAAATGGCAGCGGTTATCCCTTGCCTAAATAAGATAGCACATTGGTTGGGTTTGCCTGCTCCTCTAGATTTTGCTACCAATGGCGAAATAGCAGTTAAGGTACCAATACCTAAAATACAAATTAGAAAGTAAACAGAATTGGCCAGAGATGCAGCAGCTAGGTTAATGGCATCTAACTTGCCAATCATCATAATGTCGGCCACACCCATTAACACTATTCCCAATTGCCCAATAATAATGGGATAACTTAGAATAGTAATTTCTTTAAAATGTTTTCCGTATGTGGCTATAATCTTCTGCAAGGTTTTAAAAAAGGCCTGCGAAGATAAGGTTTCACTTCATTAATTCTATAATGCGTATACTGTTTGGTTCAAGCTTAATAGCAGCAAGTGATTCCAGCTTTTCATCAGTCATATGGTCTAAGCCGCTTTGATAGTTTTTTAATCTCTCTGCCATGCGTTTTGTGTCTAAATTTACTTTTTCATTCCCTCTGTTCACCACAATCATATAGGCTTCTTTTTCATTGTATCTAAAAAATACATAAGTGCTTCCTTCTGGTGTAAATTGCATCAACTTACCTGTATTAAATACTTCCTCATCTTTGCGCAATCTGGCTAATTTTTTAACTAGGTTATAAGCTTCATTTTCTTGGGCGGTTCTGCCTTCTGCTGTAAATTTATTTACCTTATCTCCAGGCCATCCTCCAGGGAAATCCTGACGTATTTCTCCATCGTTTTTTCTAGGTAGGGGATTGCTTAACAAAATTTCTGTACCATAATAAATACTAGGAACACCTCTCAAGGTCATTAATAAACCAATACCCATTTTCCACTTGGCAAAGTCTTCTTTTACTTCTGTAAAATAACGGTTCAAATCATGGTTATCTAAAAAGGTAAGGTTAAGATTTGGGTTCTCATAAAAGCCGTCTGAACCTAGGGTGTAATATATTTTAGCAAGTCCCTTATCCCATTCTGGTTTTTGGTTCAAACCATCCATAATGGCCCAAAATAATTGAAAGTCTTTGGCACTCGTTAAATGGCTGCTTGAAGGCGATTTTTTATAACCGTTGTTCTTGGTAAAATAAGCCATTTGCATCACCCCAGCTTGTTCCCAAATTTCTCCTGTTGAATAAAAATCAGGATACTCGCGTTGTATATAAGCCATACAGGCATCCATAAAGGCATAGTCATTGTAGCTATAGGTGTCAATTCTAAAAGCATCTATACTGGCGTAATTAATCCACCACAAATAACTTTGCATAAGGTAAGTAGCCACCCAGGGATTACGCTCATTTACATCTGGCATTTGTGTGTCAAACCAACCATCTACCATTCGTTTTTTATCGTATTCACTGGCATAAGGATCCATATGTGTAGTGGCTCTATAATTGGTGCGTGTAAATTCTGGCCATTGATTTACAAAGTTTTTTTCTGGTAAATCTAGCATCATCCAATGTTTTGAACCAATATGATTGGGCACTAAATCCATCATCAATTTCATACTTCTTTTGTGTAACTCATATCCTAGTTTTTGATAAAGGGCATTATTACCCAAACGTGGGTCTGTTAAGTAATGGTCTGTAAGCGCATAGCCGTGGTAACTATAAGCTGGTTGGTCGTTTATTAAGGTTGGGTTAAGCCAAACACAGCTAACCCCAAGGTCTTGCATATAATCTAATTTGTTAATTATGCCTTGTAAGTCGCCACCATGTCTACCACCTAAACTATCTCTAAAGCAATTGGGTTCGCGCATACTTTTTATAGCATCATTTTTAGGGTCGCCATTGGCAAAACGATCTGGAAAAACCAAGTAAACTAAATCTGAAGCATCTAGGGTATGCGTTTCTTTTTTTAAGGTTTCTAATTTATAGGTAATGGTTTTTACTTTACCCTCATAAGAAAAGTCAAGTAAAATTTGGTTGCCGTGGTAATCGCCTAAATCTAAATAAAGCAACAAGTAATTTACATTTTCTAATTTCTTAACCTCTGTAATGGTAACTCCGTTGGTTTTAGAATTAACTTGATAAGCGCCAGTATTTGCACCATACACCAGCAGCTGAAGTTCTCTGGTTTCTAGGTTGTGCCACCAAAACTGGGGATCTATTCTTTTAATTTCTGGTTTTTGAGAAAAACCAGTTGTTAGCAAGTTAAATACAATGCTAGTAACTAATAAAAATCTAAGCATACTTGTTGTAATTTGTAAAACGAAGTAAGTATTTTAATAGGAGAAATTTGCAAACTAAGATGGATAGTATTTTAAATAGGCCTTACCCAATTGTACATACACGGCTGCATTTTTCTTTAGCTTCTCTAAATGATTTTCTGTAAGTGTTTTAGTAACTTTTCCTGGCGAGCCTACCACCAAAGAATTATCTGGTATTTGCATCCTTTCTGTTACCAAAGCACCTGCACCAATAATGCAGTTGTTGCCAATTACAGCACCATTTAAAACGGTAGCATGCATACCCACCAGTACATGGTTACCAAGGGTTGCACCATGTACAATTGCACCATGGCCAATAATGCAATCATGACCAATAGTTACCGGAAAGCCAGGGTCTACATGAATTACTGCATTTTCTTGCACATTAGACCTTGGGCCAATATTAATTTCGTCTGCATCGCCGCGCAACACAGCACCAAACCAAACAGAACATTCATCTGCTAAACTAACCCTTCCAAAAACTCTGGCACTATCTGCTATCCATACCTCTTTTCCTTTTTTTATGGGAGTATTTAATATACGCTCCATTTCCTCCATAAACTCATATCCCATACTTGGTTTTTTATTATTCTATTTGAACCAAAAGTAGTTTATAGGATTTAATTATAAAAGGCCCCTTCTAAAAGCGAGGTCCGGCTTGCTGTGCATAAAATGTAGGTATTCCGCATTGAAATAAATTTGACAATTCAAAATCCAATACTTATCTTTGACGTTAGTATTTATTAAGTCCTGAAAAATGATTATTTCTTTTGGCAGCAAAGAAACAGAGAAGATATGGAATGGAGAACGCGTAAAAGGTTTGCCAATGGAGATACAGGAAATTGGCAGAAGGAAATTAAGAATGTTAAATAATTCTATAAATATTTCTGATTTAAGAATTCCTCCATCGAATCGACTTGAAAAATTAGGTGGAAATTATAAAGGTTACTACAGCATTAGAATTAACGACCAGTGGAGAATCATTTTTCAATGGAAAAATTCAAATACATACGAGGTTAAAATAATAGATTATCACTAAAATGAAAAAGCTAAAGAACATACATCCTGGAGAGATTCTCTTAGAAGAATTTCTTAAACCTTTATCTATTTCGCAATACCAATTAGCAAAGGATCTAGGAATTCCACAAACGAGAGTTTCTCAAATAATTAAAGGAAATCGCAGAATAACAGCCGACACCGCATTAAGAATATCTCAATATTTTGGCAATTCCGCCAAATTTTGGTTAGGACTTCAAGACGACTATGATTTGGAAGAAGAAAAAGGGGCTATTGAAAACTTATTGAAAACTATCCCGAAAGCGCAAATCAATGCCGCATAACAAGCGCCATACATCATACCTGAATTTTTGGTAACTTTTTAATATTTAATAACCCCATGAAAACCACAATTTATCTATTTGCACTAATTTATATGTTAGCAATTCAAGTTGCTTGCAAAGAGGATT
>JBIKKC010000042.1:0-13130 GCA_044360615.1 Bacteroidia bacterium
AGGAGTTTCTTAAATGGTTCACAAGATTTACAATTTAAGGTTGCTTGGCCTTACTTTTTAAAAACACGTTTAGGTCTGGATTATGCTTTTAAACTCCTGCGTTTCGATACTACCTATGTTGATATATTCAATGAAATTGGTTTGCAATACCGCTTTGTTGGTAATAATTATGTGAAGTTTTTTTTTCAACAACAACAAGTAATTGTGCTGGCTCCTGATACTAATTTTGTTAGGGCATTCAAATCATTACCTGCCTTTACAGATGTACGAAGTAGCCTGTACGGTATTGGTTTAAGGCATGCTCAGCTAGACTACGCACTTAATCCTCGTAAAGGGTTTGTAGTAGAAACCGACGCTGCTTTGGGGCAAAGAAAAATTTTACAAAATGATGCTATTGAAAATATTAGATTTCAAAATCAAGAAGGTAAAAGTTACACTGTTTATGATTCTATAACTATGCAAAGTTTACAATACAAAGCCAACTTATGCATTGGACATTATCTTGCTGTTTCTAAGAATTGGGTTTTATTTTCCCAGGCTAGGGGAGGGGTAGTGTATAATCGCCAACTCTTTTTCAATGATTTATATCGCATTGGTGGATTAAAAACACTGAAAGGTTTCGATGAACAAAGTATTTTTGCCGACGCATTTAGCATTGCAACCCTAGAAATGAGATATCTATTTCAGCAAAACTCTAATTTCTTGCTCTTTTTTAATGGAGCTTGGTACCAAAATACTGCCGCAAGTGTAAGGCAATCAGATCTACCTTATGGTTTCGGTGCTGGTATGAACCTAGAAACTGGCGCTGGTGTATTGTCTTTATATTATGCAGTTGGCAGTGAAAAAGGTAATCCACCTCAATGGAGAAGTGCTAAATTACATTTTGGATTGGTGAACTATTTTTAAAGTGAATATAAGAATTCTAAGTATAGCTTTCAGTGTTTTATTTCCCTTATTGAGCTGGGGAATGAAAGATTCTGTGTCTGCTATTAAAACAGATACTTTAATGCTTAAATTAGACAGTACCAGTATTGGAAAGGATACCTTTACTTCTTCTGGTTCAGAATTTTTGGATAGTTTAAAAAATGAAAAAATCTTACGAAAACTATTTTTTCTAAATGAAACGATAACCGGCAATGCAATTGCCTTTGAAGAGGTAGGTAAGGAAAGAAGTTTGCCAGGTATTAAAATGATTAAGCACCGCTCGCCTAAACAAGATACATGGAAATTTTGGGTTCTTGGTCTAACCTTAGTGCTATTGGCTTTTATAAGACTATCTAACATTAAACGATTCGATGAATTATTAACTTCCGCTGGAGAATTACAACCCAATTTAATAGCCTACACAGAAAAATTGGGTAATTACCTCTTTATTCAAATTAGTTTATTTCTCAATTTTCTTATTGGTATTTCTTTGTTTTGGGTCAACTATAGTCAACAAAATCATTTATTAGAAATAGCCGATTACCACTTTGTTTTATGGAAGCAAGTTTTGGTACTCTTAATAGCCTATTTGGTTAAATCATTTGCCAGTTTTATTGTAGGACAATTGTCTGGAATGAAAACCTTAAGTTCAATTCTGCTCTTCAATACTTTGGTCGTTAATAACTTTTTGGGGGTGGTTTTGGTGTTTTTAAATTTACTTTATCTCTATATTCCAGGAGAAGATGCAAGGTCTGCCATAGAAGCTATCATCCTCATTAGCATATTTGTAGCAGTGATTTACAGGCAAATAAAAAATATATTAATGAGTCTGAACCAAAGTAAAGAACAACTTATCTACATAATTTTGTACTTTTGCAGCTTGGAAATTGTGCCTTGGCTAATTCTCTTAAAGATATTTATTAATGGCTGGTAGTGTAAAAGCTTCTAAAATAAAAAGTATACTCATTTCGCAACCTCACCCAGAGAGTGAGAAATCGCCGTGGTTTGAACTAGAGAAAAAGTACAAGTTGAAGATGGATTTCAGGCCATTTATTCAGGTTGAACCCATCAGTGCCAAAGAGTTTAGACAGCAGAAAGTTAATATTTCAGAATACACTGCCATCATATTAAATTCAAGAAATTCTGTAGATCATTTCTTCCGAATGTGCGCAGAATTAAAATTAGAGATGCCTGCCGAAATGAAGTACTTCTGCGTGAATGAAAGTATTGCAAATTACCTAGCTAAATATATTCAAGTAAGAAAGCGCAAAGTATTTGTGGGTAAAGGAACCGAATTAGAATTATTGCCGCTCTTTAAAAACCATGCTACAGAAAAGTATTTATTTGCCTGTAGCGATTGGCGTAAGCAAGACATAGAAAAATTTATGAAGAAAAGTAAGATTCATTTCAAAGAAGCTTACTTCTATCGCATCAAATCTTCAGACCTTAGCGATCTTACGCATGTTAATTATGATATCATCGCATTTTTTAGTCCTGCCGATATTCGCTCACTCTTCGAGAACTTCCCAGACTTCAAACAAAACAAAACGCTAATTGCAGGATTTGGTGCTACAACCATAAAAGCCATGCTGGAAGCGAGTTTGGTGGTTAATATACAAGCTCCAACGCCTCAATGCCCAAGTATGATTATGGCTATAGATAAGCATACAGAAGCCCACAATAAGGGGCTTTAAGAGTGTCCACTATAAAATTTTTTCTACAAAATTTAGGTTAAGGCTTCTTTTATTCGTTATAATTTCTAAATTCGTAATTCGTTAGATTTACAAATTATAAGAAACTACGGATGAGGATACATTTTACAACACTTATTTTTGCTTTCACAGTCCTTTTAATATCTAAAGATTTAAGGGCACAACAAGATCCGCATTACAGTCAATTTATGTACAATAAATTGTTGTTTAATGCGGGATACGCGGGCGCAACAGACGGAAAAATTTGTGTAACCTTGCTAAATCGTACGCAATGGACAGGCTTTGGTGGTCAAACGGTTAATGGCTTAGCTCAAGGTGCTGCGCCAACCAACTTAGTTGGCTCCATCAACACAAGTTTAGGTAAAAACCAAAGAATTGGTATTGGTGGAACCATTGCTAGAGACGAATTGGGTTTTGAAACTACGTTGGTTCCTCGTTTAACTTTATCCTATCGTCAACCAATAGGTTCAGACGGAAACTTAGCAGCTGGTGTGGGGATTGGTAGTATGCAAAGAACCTTAGATGGAACTAAATTAAAGGCTATAGACCCTAACGATCCTAAGGTACCAACTGAAGCTGTGAGCGGCACTGCACTTGACTTTGATTTTGGTTTATATTACACTAAATCTAACTTACTAGGTGTAGTAGATAATTTTTATGCAGGTCTTTCTGCTACACATTTAAACCAAAATGAAATAAGATATGAATGGGGTATTAATTCTACTACAATAAATTCATCACTACATTATTATTTTGTGACAGGTGCAGATTATGTTTTAAATAGCTCGTTCACTTTAAATCCAAATGTTTTGGTTAAACAGAGTCCTGGTAAATTGCAAACCGACCTAAATTGTATGGTAATTTGGAACCAAAACATTAAAGGCGGATTAACTTGGCGCCCAGTGGATGCTGTGGTTGCTATGGTAGGATATGAATTTCCTTTTGGTTTAATGGCAGGTTATTCTTATGATTTAACCACCACTAAAATATTGAACTATTCTTCTGGTTCTCATGAGATTATGGTAAGATATTGCTTTGGTGTCAAGATACCTCCGAGGAATCCTCCACCAGTAAGATCTCGCTATACGCCTAGATTCATGTAATACTAAAAACAATTAACTTTACGTTTTCTTAACAAAATAATTTTGGTAAAACTTGCATTATATCTCAATAATCCTAATTTTGCCACATTAGCGTAACTAATATTTAACAATACGATGAAGCAATTTAAATGGTTTTTCTTCCTAGCCTTAGCAGCAACAATGAGCAGTTGTGGCTTAAGTAGCGACCAGGGGGAACTGACTGGTGTAGGTAATCGCAGCGCGTGGTTTCACCCGCAGCCTTATGGCACAGTTTACATCCCTTCCGGAACCATTCACGTTGGTGCAAATGAACAAGACATTCCAAACGCAATGATTGCGCCTAATAAGCAAATCACAATTACTGCGTTCTACATGGATGAAACTGAAATCACCAATAATGAATACCGTCAATTTGTGGATGAGGTACTTGATTCTATCATGCGCGATAAATTAGGCGCTGATAATGATAAATTCCGCACTCCATTATTAGATCCTTTCACTGAAGAGGAAACCGATCAGTATGCAATCAACTATAAAGTTAGATTGGAACAAGAGGATGTTAAAAATGGCGCTGATGCCATAAGAGAATTGTTTTATCAAGGTGATGAAATTTACTACAGAACTATTCAGGTTGATGTACGTAAGTTAAAGTACAAATACCACTATGTAGATTTGCGAGCAGCGGCTCAATTGCACAAGCAAGATGCATACAAACGTAGTCGTGCAGACTTCATTAAAGAACAAGTTGTAGAGGTTTATCCAGATACTTTAGTTTTCATGCGTGATTTTACCTACGCATATAATGAACCTATTTCAACCATGTATTATTGGCATCCAAAATATGATGATTATCCTGTAGTAGGCGTAAATTGGAAACAAGCAAGAGCTTTCTGTAATTGGAGAACTACGCACCTAAATTCATTCTATGGTATGAATGGTGAAAATGGGGTAACTTCTTTCCGTTTACCAACAGAGTATGAGTGGGAATATGCTGCTCGTGGTGGAAGAGATCAAACGATGTACCCATGGGGTGGACCTTATGTTCGCAACGCTAAAGGTTGTGCCTTGGCTAACTTTAAGCCAGGCAGAGGCGATTATGGAGCAGATGGTGGTGTTTACCCAATTCGTGTAGCTTCCTACTTCCCTAATGATTACGGTTTGTATGATATGAGTGGTAACGTAGCGGAGTGGACCATTACTTCATTTGCAGAAAGTGGACACTTATTTTCGCATGATTTAAATTCAGATTACCAATATGATGCTAAAGATGAAGATTCAGAAACTTTAAAACGTAAAGTATTACGCGGTGGTTCTTGGAAAGATATTGCGCATTATATTAATAACGGTTCTAGAACTTACGAATATCAAGATAGTGCGAATAGCTATACAGGATTCCGCTCAGTAATGAGTTATGTGGGCCGCTCTAATAGAGATAAAAAATAAAATTTCAACTAACTAAACTCAACTTAACAAATCTAAACAATGAAAAACAGTTTTATGGAAAGCAAAGGCTTTAAGTCTTTCATGGCTAAAGCTTATGGTATCGGAGCAGCAATCGTTATTATCGGTGCATTATTTAAAATTCTACATTGGCCAGGTGCGGATTTAATGCTTATGGTGGGATTATTAACTGAAGCAGCAATTTTCTTTATTTCAGCTTTCGAACCACCTCACCAAGAACCAGATTGGACTTTAGTTTACCCAGAATTAGCAGGTTTAGAGGCTAAAGAAAAGAAGGCTACAAACAAAGGTTCTATTACCCAACAACTAGATAAAATGTTAGAAGATGCTAAAATTGGTCCAGATTTAATTAGTAGTCTTGGTAATGGCATGCGCACACTTAGCGATAATGTTAGCAATTTAAAAGATCTTTCAACTGCTGCTGTTGCTACAGACACTTACACTAAAAATGTAACTGAAGCTGCTAATTCATTAACAGGAATCAATAGTTCATACTCTAAAGCTGTTACTGCTATGGAAAGTATGGTTAATGCCTCGGAAGGTTCGCGCGAGTATGGCGCTCAAATTGAAAAAATGACAAAGAACTTATCTTCATTAAACTCTATCTATGAATTAGAGATTACTGAATCTAATAATCATTTAAAATCAATCAATGAGTTTGTAAGTGGTTTATCTAAAGTAGTTAATACTTTAAACGATACCAACGCAAATGCAGAGCACTTTAGAGGTGAAATGGACAAATTAAATAAAAATCTTTCTTCACTTAATGGTGTATATGGCAACATGTTAGCTGCCATGAATGTGCGTAACTAATTCGTTATAATAATCCTAAATAAACTGACAAGAAAATGGCTGGAGGAAAAGTAACGGTTAGGCAAAAGATGATCAACATGATGTATTTGGTGTTAACAGCCTTGTTAGCATTAAACGTATCTGCTGAAATCTTAAAGTCTTTCCACATGGTGGAGGTGAGCATGGATAGTGCTGGCCGTAACATCGATGAAAAAAACGATCAGACTATGAAAGCAATAGCGAAGTTCCATTCGGATCTTCCTAATGACTCGAAAGGTACTGAGGCATATGAGAAATCTGTGCAGTTAAAGAAAATTGCTGATGATGGCGTTAAATACATTGGAGAATTAAAAAATCAGCTGATTACTACTGCAGGTGGTCGTAAGGCTACCGACGAATTTCCTGAAGGTGATCCTAAAGAGGAAATTGTTCAAGCTAGTAACATAGAATTGCATGCTAACCTAATGATTAACCAAGGTGAGGGTGCTAAAGTGAAAGCTAAAATTAATGAAATTAGAACTAAAATGTTGGCCTTATTGCCTGCAGACAAGCAAAAGCTTATTAAGTCTGATTTAATTGCGGAGGATCCTAAAGATGGTAAACAAACTTGGGAGTCTGAGATGTTTGAACATACACCATTAGCGGCTGTTGTAGCTTTATTATCTAAAACTCAAAATGATATTAAGAACACAGAGTCTCAAATTTTGGATGTTATAAAAGGATCTCTTACAGATGATGTGCAAATTGTAACAGATTTCAATGCGCAAATTATTCCTACTAGTGGTACCTATATTACTCTAGGAAATAAGTATGAAGCCGAAATCTTCTTAGCAGCATCGAGCAGCAGAAGTGAAGCAGATATCATGGTAAATGGTTCAAAAATACAATCCGAGGGTGGTATTGGTAAATATGCTGTTACTGCAACCAGAGAAGGTGTTAATAAATTTAAGGCGGTTATTTCAACTGTTAATTCAAGCGGAAAGAAAATGACCTACGAAAAAGAAGGAGAGTTTTTTGCCCTTGCGCCAATTGCAGTTATTTCTGCTACTAAAATGAATGTTGTTTACATTGGCTTAGAGAATCCTATTTCAATATCTGTACCAGGTGTAGGTGCTAACAAAGTAAATGCAACAGTGAGTGCTGGTGGTACTTTGAAAAAAACAAAAGATGGTGAATACATGTTGGAAGTGACTGCTGCGCAGCGCACGGTTACTATTACAGCATCTGTAGATGGAAAAGTAATGGGTATTAAAGAATATCGTGTTCGTCAGGTTCCTAAACCAACTCCTATGTTGGGTTCTATAGAACAGTCTGGATCGGTTTCTATGGGTCAATTAAAAGCAGCTAACTTTGTTTTAACAGCTTTAAAAGATTTTGCCTTTGAAGGCGTTAATTATACACCAACAGAATACAACCTTGTATTTAAACCTAAAAATGGACCAGCTACCGTTGAAAAAGGGAATAGCCAAAACCTAACTCCTAGAGCAAAGTCTTTACTTATGAATGCACGTCCTGGTGATATCATCATCGTGATGGGTATTAAAGCTAGAGGTCCTGCCGGTGTTGTACCTGTTCCTTCTTCTTTAGCGTTAGAAGTAAGACAATAAAAGTAATTTAGAAAGCAATGAAAAAAGTATTTGGAATCTTAGTATTGGTTGTACTTGCCCTCCCTTCCTTTGCGCAAGGGGTGTACGATGATTTTATCTACAACAGGCAAGCAGTTACTGAGCGTAAGGTTATTCCTTGGCCTTACCTTCGTGAAGCAGATGTTATGTTTGCAAAGCGTGTAGTGCGTATGATTGATGTTCGTGAAAAAACGAATCAGCCAATGGCCTGGCCTAAAAATCCATTAAGTATTGTATTATACAATGCTGTAAAGGAAGGTAAGCTTATTCCTTATCGCGATGATTCATTGGCTACACAAATGACCATTGAAGAGTTTCTAACACTAGGCACAGATACTGAATATATTGAAGTTCCTATTGACCCTAACGACCCTACATTTACACAAACCGATACCATTATCAATGAAATGATTCCTGAATTGCGTATCAATAAGTTTAGAGTTGTTGAGGACTGGATCTTTGATAAGAAACATTCTCAAATGTACGTGCGCATTATCTCAATCTCACCTCAATATCGCGTAACATTAGGTGGTGTTGATTTAGGAGAGCAAGATTTATGTGTATTAAAGTATCATTCTAATGACGGAGCAGATTTAAGACACTTCCTCATCAATTTTGAAATCTTCAACCGTCAAAATGATGCTGCTAGATTAACTTATGATGATTGGTTTGAACAACGTTTGTTCACCAGTTATATCATCAAAGAAGCTAATCAGCAAGACATGTATATTCGTCAGTATGCAGAGTTTAAAGACAATGGTGTATCTGCCTTATTAGAAGGAGAAAGAATTAAACAAGAATTGTTCGAGAAAGAACATGATTTGTGGGAGTATTAATCCATCTATCGATATAATAAATCCCCGTACCTTAACAGGTTGCGGGGATTTTTTTTTGGTATTGATTTATACTTGCATAAAACTTATGATTATGATAATGAATATCCTAAGAGATAATTTATCTAAAGTTTTAAAATAATGGATACAAATCTTGCAGAATTAAATGCTATTTATATCTTTGCACTCCCGTTAAGGAAATGGAGGCATAGCTCAGCTGGTTCAGAGCATCTGCCTTACAAGCAGAGGGTCCTTGGTTCGAATCCATGTGCCTCCACTAAATCCCGAAGAGTTAAACTTCTTCGGGTTTTTTTTTGAACCCAATTATGCTAGCTATACCCATATATTTGAGTAACTTTAAAATAACAAATACCTTATTTGTTGCATGATGGCCAATATTCTAACCCGAACATTTTATCTTTTTAGCTTGATGCTTTGTTCTGTTTTTGCAATGGGACAAACCTTAAGCGGGCTTATTACCAATGCTAAAAATGAGCCATTGCCTTATGTTACTATTTATTGTGAAACAGCCAAGATTGGGGCTAACTCAAATGTAGATGGCAACTTTAAACTTAAACTGCCCGAGGGTAGACATCAATTGGTTTTTAGCAGTATTGATTATAAAGCCAAGCGACAAGAAGTTATTATTGGTGCTGAACCCTTAGAAATAAAAGTAGTTCTTGAGGAGCAAAATTACCAGTTGAAAGAGGTGGAGATTACTACAAAAAATGTAGACCCCGCTGTATATATTATGCGAAAAGTCATTGGGGCCGCACCCTATTATAGAAGGCAGGTTTTAAAATATAATGCCCGAGTTTATGTGAAAGGAACAGGGAAGGTAACGCATATGCCCGGCTTTATAAAAAGTGCGTTTGAAAAATCGAGTAAAATTGAAGTAGGCAAGGCTTATGTTACAGAAAGTGTGAATGAAATTAGTTTTTCGCAACCTAGCACTTATAGAGAAAAAGTAATTTCTTTAAAGTCTTCTATGCCTTTTGAAGAAGCGCCACAACCTATGACTATGGTTAGAGGCAATATCTATAATACGAGTTATACCGAGGTAGTATCTCCGCTTTCTCCGCAAGCTTTTTCTGTTTACGATTTTAAATTAGAAGGCTCTTTTTATGAAAATGGAAGAGAAATAAACAAGATTAAAATTATTCCCAAAAGAAAAGGTTCAGATGTGTATGAAGGTTATTTATATGTGGTAGAAAAATTATGGTGCCTACACAGTTGTGTGCTTGTTTCCAATTCTAATAATGGCACTGCTTCTGTTAAAATATCTTTTAAACAATTACCAGAAGAAGCATTGGTGTGGTTGCCTGTAACTTACGATATAGAATTTGCTGGTGGATTTATGGGCATTAAAGGAAGTTTTAGATACTTATGCGCGGTAAGTAATTATAAGGTAGTGCTTAACCCAAACATAGATCATCAATGGTTAATGGTGGCAGCAAAGGAAACCTTAGCAGAAACTAATAAACCGGCTAAACTAGAAGTAACCAAAACTAAAAATCAAGAAAAAATTGAGGTATTACTAAGCAAGCAAGAGTTGAGTAAACGCGAAATGCTTTTACTGGCTTCTCGCATGAAACGTGAATCTGAAAAGGAGACCAAGCAATTGGCAATGGTAAATGATAGCAGCGAATTAAGTATAGATTCTTTAGCCACCCAAAAGGATAGTAGTTTTTGGTTAGCTGCTAGGCCTATTCCCTTATTGCAAGAGGAGCAGGCAAGCTTTGAAGAGAAAAAATTGAATGAAGGAAAAGAGAGGAAAGATAGCAGTGGAAGAAAGCAAAACGCTGCTAAAACCAGCTTCTCAGAGATACTTTTTGCGGGTGATAGTTTTCCATATAAAAATGGGAAACGCTATTTTTCTTTAAGCTCTCCATTGCAAGTTATTCATATTAATACAGTGGAGGGAATAGCCCTAGAAGGACAATTAAGTTTGGGTAATACAAAAGATAAAAGATGGCGCTACATACAAAGCTATCGCATACCCTTGTTTAGAGCTATTCCGCAAACTCAGGGAGAATTTAGTTATCGGTTCAAGCCAGAAAAAAGAGGCTTGCTGGCTCTTAAAGGTGGCATTTGGTTAAAGGATTACAATGCCCAAGGAATTACGCCTTTGATAGATGCCTTTCAATTGATTGCCTTAGGAAATAACTTTTCCAAGTGGTACATGAGTGAGTTTGTAGAAGCTAAAGTAAATTACGAATTGGCTAATGGGCTTACTGCTCTTGCAACTGCAAACTACGCCCATCGCTATGGTTTAGAGAATCTAGATTACTTTTTGCAAAAGGAAGGGGAAAGAAATTATACCAGTAATAAACCTTTCCCAGGAAATGCCTTAGCCAATCACGAAAGCTATCAGTTGAGTGCAGCCTTTGAATACAGGCCATTTCAAACCTTTAGAATGCGTAATAATGTGAAGCAATACCTTAAAAATAGTTGGCCACTTATGAAGGTAAAATATAGTATGGGAATGGATAAACAATTGCAGTTTCAAAAAATTGAAGCGCTTATTTTGCATGATGTAAATCCTTGGCATTGGGTAAATGTTAAGTACAGCTTACATGCAGGTAAGTTTTTAAATGCAGGTCGTATGTTTGAACCCGACAGGCAATATTTTATGGCCAATCAATCCTTTGTTTATAATGGTGAGGCTTTTCCTAGGTTTCAAGATTTGACTTATTATGCCTCTTCTGCTTCAGATAAATTTTTAGCTTTTAATACCCAACTTCAATTTAAGCGTTTGGCGCTAAAACACCTGCCTTATTTAAACCTCACCAATTGGAAAGAAGCATTGTATTTTAATGCCTTACAATCCGATAAGCAACCCCTGATTTATGAATCTGGCTATCGCCTATCGGAGATTTTGGGCATATTAAGTTTGGGTGTAAATTATTCTTTCTTCAACGGCTACAACAGCGCATTGAGTTTTAGTGTTCAACTCAAAATTTAAGGTAAACTATTCTTAAAACTTTGGTACCTATCTGCAAAGGTGCCTTTGTTGCCTCCACTGCCCAAGCAGGTCCAAGTTGCTTCTATATTTTCTACTCTATTATCTGGATTGGGATGTGTACTTAAAAATTCTGGCGTGGAGCTAGAACCACCAATTTTTTGGAAGAAATATTTTGCACCTTGCGCATCATATTCTGTTCCTAACAAGTAGCGCACGCTGTAATCATCTGCTTCAGTTTCGTCTATTCTGCTAAATTTTAAGTCCAATAATTGACTACCTAATTGCGCAATTTGTTGTGTAGTTCCACTGGTTAAAATTTGTATCAAGGTTTGAACACCATATTGCTTCAACATTTGATTGGCACTGTGTCTGCGATCGGCGTGGGCAATTTCATGTCCCATAACACCTGCCAATTGCATTTCATTATCTAAGTATTTAATAATGCCGGTGTACACATAAATATAACCTCCAGGAGTGCAAAAAGCATTTAAGGTTTTATCGTCTTTAATGATTCTTACGCGCCATGCAAACTCATCTTTATAATATACCTTACCCGAGTTTAAAATGGTATTTGTAATGCGGTAAATATGCCCATAAGCTTCTGGGTATTTTGCCGAATCTAAAATTGGATAATTGGTTGGGTCACCCTCAATTTGAGTAACTGACGATAATCCCAATTGTTTGTCTTGTTCTAAACTCATTAGCAAACCTGTTGCACCACCAGGCGCTTTACCGCCGCATGGGTCGTCAAAGGTTTTATCTTTTTCACTTTTGCAGGCCGATAGGGTTAAGCCAAGCAAACACAATGCTAACCAAAGTGCTTTTTTCATCTTTATTTCTATTTAAGTTATTTAGTTTCTAACACTATAAATGGAACCAACATTTCTTCCATGCTTACACCACCATGTTGAAACGAGTTGGTATACATATTTACATGGTAATTGTAATTGTTAGGATACACCATAAAGTCTTCTCCTAAGGCAAAAATATAAGAAGTACTTACATTTTGTTTTGGTAAAAATGCTTCTGCCGGATTTTTAACATGAAAGACCTCTTTCTCATTAAAGTTAAGGTTTCTGCCTTGCTTGTAACGCAGGTTGGTACTAGTGCTCCTGTCTCCAATTACTTTAACAGCATTTCCTACCCTTATGCTTCCATGGTCTGTGGTAATAATGATCCTAGATTTTTTACTTGCCATTTTCTTAATGGCTTCAAATAATGGAGAATGTTCGAACCAACTTGCGGTTATGCTTCTGTAGGCCGCCTCATCTTCTGCCAATTCCTTCATTACATTCATTTCGGTTCGGGCATGACTTAACATATCTACGAAGTTGTAAACCACTACGTTTAAAGGGTTGCCCCACATATTGGGTACTTGATCTACCAAGGCTTTACCAGCATTTAAATTGGTAATTTTGGTATAGCTAAATTTATCTTTAATACCAGCTCTTTGTAATTGTCGGCCTAATAAATCTTCTTCATGTATGTTCTTTCCTTCTTCATCTTCCTCATTTACCCAAAGGTTTGGATAAAGTTTTTCAATTTCACTTGGCAACATTCCTGCAAAGAAGCTATTTCTGGCATAATGGGTGGTGGTTGGCAAAATGGTCATATACATTTCATCTGTTACCACGGTAAACAACTCATTTAACTGTTGTTGAACCACTTTCCACTGGTCGTATCTAAAATTATCTATTAATACCAAAAAGGTTGGCGTAGCATCTTTAAGCAATGGT
>JBIKKC010000208.1:0-4208 GCA_044360615.1 Bacteroidia bacterium
CTTGTTATAATAAGTAGCACTATCTAAATTGTTTTGCAAATAAAATAACAAACCTAAATTACTTTGGGCTACGCCAGCGCCTTTGGTATATCCATTTTCTATGGCTTCGGCTAAAGCTTTATAACTAATTTTAAATGATTCTGCTAGTTGGCTATTTTTTATTTCAAGGGCTAGTTTGTTTTGTAAATCAACTTTTTCTTCAACTGTTTGAGCCTTTAGTAAACTCGCGTAAAAGCTATCTGCTTTATCTTGGGCAGAGATACTATAGGTGATTAACCAAGTAAAACAAAATAAAAGTAAATTTCTATTCATACTTCAATTGCAAAATATCCTTAAAATAATAAAGCTTTTTAAATTTTGTTGATGGATATACCAAAAAGAGTGAAAATTGGTTGAAAATAGATGATTAAAGCCTTAATCGAAAAAGAAAAAGACAGATTCATTGAGATGGCATGGGATGATAGAACTCCTTTCGAAGCTATTGAAATGCAATTTACAACGCTCCATAACTGGAATTAAAATCAGCAAAGGTAGTTTTGGATTAAAAAATCATTTAATACATAAAATTTCATGAGTAAAATCATTTGATTTTTATCGTCATAGCTTCATTTTGCAATCGTAAAATAACAGTAAAGCTATGATACGTTTTGATTATCTTGAAATCAACAAAGAAAAGTTCCGCAAACAGTTCCTAGAAGCCAGGCCTTTTCCGCATATTGGAATTGATGACTTATGCGATGCAGAAAAACTTACCGAATTGTATTACTCCATTCCAGAAATTGATACCCCAAGTGCAGATTACGTGTTTGCTAAAAACAAGTTCGAAAAAAGTAAATACTACGAAATGGGAGGACTATTTCTAGAACTACACGAAGATTTAATAAGTGATAGGTTCAAAAATCTTATTTCTTATATTACCAATGAAGAAGTTTTTATTGATCCAACCTTCTACGGTGGCGGTATTCACCAAGGTAGGCAGGGAAGCTTCTTAGATATGCATGCCGATTTTAACTACCATCCGTTACACGATGATTGGTATAGAAATTTAAACTTGTTACTATACATCAATAAAGATTGGAAAAAGGAATATGGTGGCGAATTACGCTTAGAAGATGGCAGAACTGGCGAAAAAACAGAGGTGGATGTGCCCTTTAATCGTCTGGCTATAATGCATTGTAGGTCTTATACTTTGCATGGATATGATCCCATTAATTTCCCAGAAGGTAAATACAGAACCTCTATTGCAGCTTACGCTTATACGCCTCACAAGCAACATATGGAGTCTGCAAGAACTACAGTTTGGCATGTAGAAAAAAAGCAACATCCTTTTAAATATGCCTTGTCAAAAATTTGGGTACCTGCTGTAAGATTGAAAAGTCTTTTTAGTAAAAGCAAGACCGCAGACCATTAATTATAGATTTAAACAATCTCTTTGCTTTCTTTGTTAATTCAAAAATGCTTCAAAGAGTAGTTTTTTTATGCATCGTATTTGTATGGCAAATTAGCTTTGGCTTTGCTCAAAACTTTTCCATTGCTGGCTATGTAAAAGACTCAACTACTGGCGAAACACTTATTGGGGCAGCAGTTAGGGTGCCCAATACAAATATTGGAACTACCACCAATGTGTATGGTTTTTTCTCTTTGTCTTTGCCCTTTCAAACTAAACAACTACTTATTTCTTATGTGGGTTATAAAACCAAAACTATAAATCTGCAAGTTTCTAAAGCCCAAAACATTAATATTTCTTTAGCGCCATTAAATTTAGAGGTTAAAGAAGTTGTAATTAATGCCGAGCGGCAAGATAAAAATGTGCGTAGCTCAGAAATGAGTAGAATAGAGCTCAGTGGAGAAAAAATAAAATCCCTTCCTGTAATTTTCGGTGAACCCGATGTGCTAAAAGCAATTACTTTATTGCCTGGCATAAAAAGTGGAGGAGAGGCCAGCACTGGCTTTTATGTAAGAGGCGGCGGCCCAGATCAAAACCTCATTCTTATGGATGAAGCGGTGGTGTATAATCCTTCCCATTTATTTGGATTTCTTTCCGTTTTTAATTCAGATGCTGTTAAAAATATTGAGGTTATAAAGGGAGGGATGCCTGCCAATTATGGTGGTAGATTATCGTCTATTTTAAATGTAAACATGCGAGAAGGAAACAACCAAGATTATAAATACAGTGGTGGTGTTGGTTTAATTTCAACTCGTTTAAGTGCTGAAGGTCCAATAGAAAAAGGCAAGAGCAGCTTCCTAATCTCTGGGAGAAGAACCTATGTAGATTATCTAGCTAGGCCTTTCTTACCAGAGCGCATTCAAGGCAATAGCTATTACTTTTATGATTTGAACCTAAAGCTCAATTTTATCCTAAGTGAGAAAGATAGAATCTTTGTGAGTGGCTATTTTGGTAGAGATATTTTAGACTACCAAAGTGAAGTAAACCCAGATGTTCAGTTTAACTTTGGATGGGGAAATAGCACAGGAACGCTAAGATGGAACCATGTTTTCAACCCTAAACTATTTGTAAATACTAGCGTCATATTTAATAGGTATGAATTGTTTAACGACTTCTTTTTTGGTTCGGGAGGATTTAAAATTAGAAGCAGTTTATTAGATTGGAATTTAAAACAAGACTATAGTTGGTTTGCGCATCCCAAGCACCAAATAAAATTTGGTTGGAATTACACCTTTCATACTTTTCAACCTGGCATCTTAAGCGGTAATTTGGGTTCAACCAATATAGAAGACCAAATAAATAAGCAGTATGCGCATGAGGGAGCTTGGTATATAACAGATGAATGGCAAATTAACCATCGGTTATCTCTTAACTATGGCTTAAGGGCAGTGGCCTTTAATTTAGTTGGCCCCTATACCCAAGCCCAATTTGATAATGACACCCAATTGCCAACAGGAGAGTCAAAGGTTTATGCAAAAGGAGAAAGCATAGCTTTTTATCCTCGTCTTGAACCAAGAATAAGCGGTACTTTTGTAATTAATGATGTTTCTTCAGTAAAGGCATCTTTCACCCAAACCTATCAATTCTTGCATTTGGCTACTACCAGTGGCGCTCAATTTCCAATTGATTTATGGGTTCCATCAAGCACTTTGGTTCAACCACAATTGGCCTACCAATATGCCACAGGTTACTTTAGAAACTTTAAGCAAAACGCTTATGAGAGTAGTGTTGAAGTGTATTACAAACCCATGTACAACCAAATAGAGTTTAAGCCTGGAGCTAATTTGTTTTTTAATCAAAACTTAGAAAATGAAATGGTTTTTGGACAAGGTTTAAGCTATGGTGCAGAGTTTTTCCTTAGAAAGAAAACAGGTCAATTTACAGGTTGGGTTGGCTACACTTGGAGCCGAACAACGCGCCAATTTGATGAATTGAATAATGGTGAAGCTTACTTCTTTAGGTACGATAGAACACATGATATGTCGCTTTTATTGAGCTATCAATTTAATAAAAAATGGAGCGGAAACATGGTGTTTGTGTATGGAACAGGTAATGCAACCACACTTCCAGATTCGCGCTATGCCTATAGATTTGGTATCGACCCAGGAACCGGTGCGCCTGAGTATATTTTTATAGATAGATACAATAAGGTAAATAGTTTTAGGTTGCCAGCTTACCATAGGTTAGATATAAGTGCAACTTATATAGTTAAGCAAACAGCCAAGTTTGAAAGCAGTTGGAACTTTAGTATTTACAATGTTTACAATAGGGCCAATCCTTATTTTATTTACTTTTTGCCAGATATTGAGAAAAATCAAGTAAAGGCGTATATGGTATATTTATTCCCAATTGTGCCCTCAGTTCAATGGAATTTTAGATTTTGAAAACTACAAAAACATATCAAATTTTATTAATGCTCTTGTTGGCTATGCTAACATTATTTGCTTGTGAGAAGGAAATTGAAATTGATATACCTCCTTCAGAAGAGGCCATTGTAGTAGAGGCTTCCATCAATCAATTGGTGGGTACTTTAAATTATGTAATCATTTCTAAAACGGTAGATTATTTTAAGCCCGACCTTAGTATTAATTCGGTAAGAGGGGCTAAAGTCTTTATCACCGAAGGAGAGATTGCAGGTAAAGACACTGTTTTTTCTGTTTTGAACCGACAAGCATTTGTAGATATTTTAGACAGCCTTGCTCCAGGTGTTTATGTTAATCCATTTTTTTTGGCAAAAACCGAAAAGCCATACTTATTAGAA
>JBIKKC010000209.1:0-4171 GCA_044360615.1 Bacteroidia bacterium
GATATAAACAAAACCCAAAAGGAGAGTTCCAACAAATAGCAACATCTCATAAAAACCAACCGCACCAAGAGCTCTAAAATTTACCGCCCAAGGGTACATAAAAATAACTTCCACATCAAACATTACAAATAGAATGGCCGTTAAAAAGTAACGTATCGAAAATGGCATACGCGCATTTCCCTCCCCTTCTATACCGCACTCAAAAGACTCGAGTTTATCGGCAGTTTTGCGTTTTGGGCCCGCCATGTGCGAAACAATCATAGTTGTTCCCACAAAGCCAGCTGCTACCAAAAATTGAAAAAATATAGCTAGGTAATCTATTGGTGTTGACATAGTAATTCTTAAACTTCGCAAAAATAGCCTTTTAGGCCTTATTTGCTTGAAGTTTCTTCTTAATTTTACTAAAACATTTCAACATTTATAAGCCTATGAAATTGAGTTTCTTACGCGCTCAAAAAAAGTTCTAGTGGAGGTTCTAAGGTCTACGCCCTCTTTTTCTACACGTTCTAATATATCTATTGCGCCTAAAATATGCGTGAGTTGCTCCCCTTCATCTACACCCTCTACTTCTATAGAAAGCGCTTCGCCATTAAGAAGTTCTTCTTCAGCTTTTCTTAAGTTTTCCAAAGTTTGGTTCTCGGCCAAAGCTTTAATAACTGGTAATTTCATGCTATACTAATTCTTTAATCATCAGTTCTACTGATTCTTCCTTAGAAGTATTGTCAGCTTTTACCAAAACCCCATTTTTGAAGGTAGCAAAAAATGGAAGATTGCTAACTCCAGCAAGTTTGCGTGTTTCGGGATTTTCTTCGGCATTAACATCCAAAAAGCTTATACCAGCATATTCTTCTTTATTGCTTAATTTAGTAAATTTTGGAGCAAAAAGCCTGCAGCTTCCGCACCAATCAGCGTAAAATTTAACAACCACGGAAGGTGATTCTTGCAACTTACTTGCAAACTCAGCATCGGTAACTTTGGTAACCATATTTTTTATTTAATTAACAGTAATTAGACTGCAAATGTTTATCAGCCAAACCACATTCCCAACAAATTTCTAATAATTTTTTTAAAGCTTTAATTTAGCTTCATTCCAAATGGCATCCATTTCTTCTAAACTCATGCTGAGTAAATTCTTGCCTTGAGCTTTGGCGCTTTCTTCTATATACATAAAGCGCTTCATAAATTTCTGATTGGTATATTCTAAAGCATCATCTGGGTTCAAACCAGATTTTCTAGCGAGATTAATAAGAGAAAACAACAAGTCTCCAAACTCTTGTTGGCTTTTTTCTTGGTTATCGGTTTGAACCAACTCGGCTTTCAACTCCTCCAACTCCTCCTCTACTTTTCCCCAAACTTGGTCGGATGTAGCCCAATCAAAACCTACCTGTGCTGCTTTTTCTTGCATGCGATAGGCTTTTACCAAAGATGGTGTGCCTTTAGAAACTCCACTTAATACAGACTTATTGCCTTCTTTAAGTTTAATCTGCTCCCAATTTTCTTTTACCTGTTCTTCCGTATCGGCCTTAACATCTCCATAAATATGTGGGTGGCGTACAATTAACTTTTCAGATAAAGCATGTAATACATCGGCAATATCAAATTCATTGGTTTCACTAGCAATACGCGCATAAAAAACAATGTGTAATAATACATCTCCAAGTTCCTTTTTTAGCTCTTGGGTATCACCTTTTAAAATAGCATCCGATAATTCGTAGGTTTCTTCAATGGTTAAATGTCTTAAACTTTCGAGGGTTTGCTTTTTGTCCCATGGACATTTTTCTCGTAACTCATCCATAATATCTAACAAACGAGAAAATGCTTGAAGTTTCGCTTCTTTGCTATTCATGCAGCTTAGTGTGAATGGTCTAAAATAATAAGACCGGTTCTAATTTTGGGTTCAATCCAAGTAGATTTTGGAGGCATTATCAAATTCTCTTCTGCTACTTTTTTCACCTCTTCAATACTGGTTGGATATAAGGTAATAGCGAGGTCAAATTCCCCACCATCTATAGCGTCTTGTAAATGTCCAATCCCCTTTCCACCATCCATAAAAGACAAGCGGTGATCTGTTTTACTATCGTTTATATCAAAGATATTTTTCAGCAAATATTGTTCTGCAATACTTACATCTAAATTGGCCAAGGTACCCTCTAATTTTTCTTCAATTTCGGGCTTTAATTTTAGGAGGTAGGCTTTTTTGTGAAAGTAAATGCCTAGCTCTTTTTTGTTTAAGGGTTGAACCGGCAAATGCCCGCTAGGTATGGCTTCAAAGTATTGTTTTACTTTATCCAAGAATGCTTTATCATTAACAATTCCAGCATCTTTTACCAACCTATGGTATTCAAAAATTGTGATACGGCTAAATGGGATCAAACAGACTGGAAAAAAATTAAACGATTCTTCTCCTGTGTAACTTGGATTTTTAGCACGCATTTGCTGGCAAAAAGAGGCAGATCCTGCAGAACGATGGTGTCCATCGGCAATGTATAATTTCTCTATAGCTTCAAATCTGCTTTCTAGCAATGCTATATCTGCATTGTCATTAACCACCCACAAATTATGCTTTATTTGATCTGTACTAATAAAGTTAAACTCAGGAACATGTCTTAAGATGTATTGGTCTATAAGCATATCTATGGCCTGATCGTCTGGATAAGTAAGCAATACAGGATTTCCTAAATTATTAAAGAAGGTGATGTGCTCTGCAATTTCGAGTTGTTTTTCGGTTAAAGTATTCTCGTGTTTTAAAATGCGATTCTCTAGGTAATCATCTACAGAGGCGGCTGCAATAATGCCGGCATAAGCTTGGCTCCCTTTAATTAACCTATAAATATAAAAGGCAGGCACTTCTTCTTTAACCAAAAAACCTTCGGCAATAAACTGCTTAAGGTATTGGAGTCCGAGAGGAAAATGTTTTTCTACATTTTTCTTTTCCCCTTTAAAATGCAAATACGGTTTTACCACATTAAGATAAGAATGCGGATTGGCTTGCAATTCTTTATAAGCCGCTTCTTTAGAACCAGCATCAAAAGGAGGTGAAGACACTTCTTTTGCATGGTCTTTATGCGGCCTTAAAGCAGCAAAAGGTTTTACTTTAGCCATAATTAAGGCAATTATTTCTTAAAAAACTCAATCACTTTTTCGGCCAACTCAATACTTATTCTATTCTGTGCTTCTTTGGTACTTCCGCCAATATGCGGACTCAAAGAAACGTGGTTATGTTGTAAAATTGCCATGTTTACGGGTGGTTCTTTTTCAAATACGTCTAAGCCAGCAAAACCAACATGACCAGAATTTAAGGCTTCTAATAAATCGGCTTCAGAAATTACCCCACCGCGAGAGCAATTGATTAAGCCTACACCCTTTTGCATTTTGGCAATTACATCTTTATCTATAGGAGCTTTTGAACCCTCATTAAATGGAATATGGAAAGTAATAAAATCACTTTGTGTGATTACAGAATGCTCGCTTACGGTGTTGATATTTACCTTAACACGGGAATTGGCTCCTAACATAGGTAGGTTCAAAACAACTTCTACTTGTTCTACATAAGGATCAAAAGCCAATACTTTCATACCAAGGCCTATGGCTACTTTGGCTACCTCTTGCCCAATTCTTCCGAAGCCGTAAATACCCATGGTTTTACCTTGTAATTCTATGCCATTACTAGCCATTTTTTTAAGGTCACCAAACTTGGTATTTCCTTCTGCTGGCATAACTCTATTAGTTACTTGAAGTAAACGAATGCCGCTAAATAAATGCGCAAAAACCAATTCGGCCACACTTACAGAAGAAGATGCCGGTGTATTTACCACCTTAATGCCTTTATTTTTGGCATATTCTACATCAATATTATCCATTCCAACGCCGCCCCTACCTATAAGTTTAAGGTTTGGACAAGCATCTATCAAATCTTTTCTAACCTTGGTAGCCGACCTTACCAAGATGGCATCAAAATTATTTAATTGAGAAGCTAAATCTTCTTGGTTTATTTTTTGGGTTACGACTTCAAAGCCAGCAGCCTCTAAAATTTGCTTTCCGCTTTGGTCTATTCCATCGTTGGCTAATATTCTTATCATGTTTAAGAGTTAAGAGTTTAAAGTTAAGAGTTATTTTTTTCGTATTCCTGCATGGCATCTACTAAGGCTTGCACACTTTCTATAGGCAAAGC
>JBIKKC010000043.1:0-12879 GCA_044360615.1 Bacteroidia bacterium
TTTAATAACATCTGGGCGGGTAAAGCTCAATAAATCATTGTTACCCTTAAGTGGGCGTGGATGGTCTTTAAGGGCTTCGTTCCTAAAATCTTTCTCTTCTAAGGTATACCGTTGAATCATGGTGCCCATGGCTCCATCTAAGATGAGAATGCGTTGTTTGAGTATTTCGTGTATATTCATATTCCTTGCTTCTGGCTGCTAGCTTCTGGCTTCTGGCTAGATGCCAGCTGCAAGGAGCTAGAGGCTTTTTGTTTTCCCAGAAAGTACTTGCTTATAGTGTTTGAAGCTTAACGCACTCATTCACTTATCAGCATTCAGAGGGAACCTCCGAAATAGGTATTGGCACTATTGCAAAACCTGCAACTTGCCAAGACATCATAGGGCCTATTCCCTCCGTCTTTCTGGATAAGTGGTGCAAATATATTGATTCTAAGCAGTGTTACAAAAATAAATTTGGAAATAAAATGCTTGGGACTGAAAGTAGTTTTAAGCCAATCTCGAAGGGTTAAATCGTATTTAATTTAAGGCACAATTCATCTGGGGTCAAAACATGTATTTCGCTTTCCTTAAAGTCTTTAATATTGCGAGTTACGATGCAGTCAATTTCTTCAATTGATGATGCACAGCCTATTTGGATTGCGTCTTCAAAGTCTTTGTGCTTAGAACGAAGTCCTTTTTTTAAAACGTCAAGGTCAACAGGAATAGGAGTTAAAAAATCTAACAAGTTATATAACAAATCACGTAAGCTTTTTTCTTCCATGTACTTTTTTAATAAGTAGTGAGTAGTTGCGATAGAATGAGAAGAAGTAAAAAGAACTATCTTTTTTTCTTCTGCTTGGTTAAATATTTCAATTGCGTATTTACTAAAGGGTTTTCTATCTGCAATTAGATCAATAATAATATTCGTATCCACAAATACTTTTTTCATAAGTGCTTTTCTTCAAAATATGAACGCAATTCGCTTTCCTCATCAAAGTTTTTTGGAAGTTTAACTGCACCAACTATTTTCTTGAGTTTAGGCGATAATTTTTCGTTTACATTTTCTTGAGTAATCGTTTCAAGATAATTTTCTACCAGCTCAGATAAGCTTCTTCCGGTGTTTTTTGCGTAAAACTTGGCTCTTTCTACAATTGACTGGTCTACAGTTAGGGTTAGCTTTGTTGCCATGATACGTGTATTTTTTACAAAGGTACGTATTTAAAATAAAATTTCATTGAAGATTGGAAAGGCTGAAATTGGGTTAGGAATTTAAAAGAGAATAAGAGAATTTATCTGAATTATAGCTATTTATCCAAACATTACCCCTACCTTTGCACCTCAATTTTAATAAAGTACTTTGAAAAATTTTAGTGAACTCGGCGTCGAAGAGTCTATCCTGAATGCGATTCAGGAATTGGGTTTTGAGAACCCTACGCCAATCCAGGAACAGACGATTCCTGTATTTTTGGAAACCGAAAGAGACATACTCGGTTTAGCCCAGACGGGCACAGGTAAAACAGCAGCATTTGGCCTGCCTATTTTGCAGCTTATCAATCCAGCTGCAAGGCACATCCAGTCTTTGGTTATTTGTCCAACACGCGAACTCTGCATGCAGATTTCTCGCGATTTAGAAAGCTACAGCAAACAAAAGCGTGGCATCAACATCGTATCCGTATACGGTGGTTCAAGCATTGAAAGGCAAATTAGTGAAATTAAGCGTGGTGCTCACATTATTGTGGCTACACCAGGCAGGTTAATGGACCTAATGAAGCGCAAGGCAATTAGTATTAGCGAAGTTAACTTTGTGGTACTAGATGAAGCCGATGAAATGTTAAACATGGGCTTTGAGGAGGATGTAGAATACATTCTTGGTCATACACCAGAACAAAAACGTGTTTGTTTATTTAGTGCTACCATGCCTAAAGAAATTAGAAGAATTGCTAATCGCTACATGAAAGAACCTGTAGAAATTAGTGTAGGTAAATCTAATTCGGGCAATGTAAATATTACGCATCAATATGCCGTAGTACATGCAAGAGATAAATATGCCGCTTTAAAGCGTTATGTAGATTTTCACTCAGATAATCTCTATTGTATCATCTTTTGTACTACAAAAATTGAAACACAAGATATCAGTGATAAATTAATTAAAGATGGTTACAATGCAGATTGTTTGCATGGCGATTTAAGTCAGGGACAACGCGAAAAAGTAATGAACCGTTTTCGCCACCACACGGTAAAGATTTTATTGGCTACAGATGTTGCTGCTAGAGGAATTGACGTGAGTGGTTTAACCCATGTAATTCACTACCATTTACCAGATGAAATAGAAAACTATACGCATAGAAGTGGTAGAACTGGTAGAGCAGGTAATTTAGGTATTTCATTTACCTTATTGCACATGCGCGAAGGTGGCAGGTTAAAAGATATTGAGCGTTTGAGTAATATCAAATTTGAAAAAATTATGATACCAAGCGCTATGCAAGTAAGAGATAAGAAATTATTAGCCTTTACAGATACCATTGTAAATACAGAAATAGAAGAAAGTATTTTTGATGAGAAAGTAATGGCGGGTATGGCCAGCTTAATGGCCTTAGAAAAAGAAGAAATTCTTAAGAAATTTTTATCTTTAGAACTGCGTAGGTTCTCTGTAGATTTTACCAACGAGCCAGATTTAAATATCAACCCTAACGAGCGTGGAGAGCGTAGTGCGGCAGGCAAAGAAGGTAGCAGCAGAGGCTACAAAGGCACTAGAATATTTGTGAGCCTAGGAAAGAAAGACGGATTTGATATTCGTAGTTTTAAAGATTGGGTAGCATCGAGTGCTGGTATTTCTTGGAAAGATTTGCATGTAGATGTGAGTGGCGTTTACAGTTTTGTAGATGCTAAAGCAGAGCATGTAGATAGCATTATAAAATCATTGAATGGTGGCACGTATAACGACAGACCTGTAAGGGCTGAAGTAAGCGGCGATACCAAAGGTGGCAGCGGCGGTGGATCGAGCAGATACGGCGGCAATCGCAGAAGCGAAGGCGGCGGCGGTTATGGAGGTGGTTCAAGAGAACGCTCTTATAGCAGAGGCGGCGACCGTGGTGGAGATAGCCGTGGTGGAGAAAGAAGCGGTGAGAGAAGCTATGGCAGCAAGCGCAGCTTTGGCGGCGATAGCGGCGGCGGCGAAAGAAAGCCAAGAAGAAGAAGTTATTAATTAAGCACTTCTTTTATAACATTAACAGGCATACTTAAGCAATTAGGTATGCCTGTTTTTTGTATTAGCTTTTGCCACTAAGACACGGAGTCACCAAGAAATAAAAGAAAACCCTTGTTTTGTTTCTCGGTGTTAGCTTGGTGGTAAGGCTTCACTTTCCTAACTTGCGACTATGAATGAGCAAACTATTTGGGAGGCGTTAGAGAGTGTTATGGACCCCGAAATACCCACTATTTCTATGGTAGATATGGGAATTATTACGGGCGTTAAAACCAGTGCAGATTTTAAACAAGCTTATGTAGAAATGACCCCAACTTTTAGTGGTTGCCCTGCCATTAAACAAATGGAACAAATGGTGCATGATCGCCTTTTAGAAATTGGGTTTGAAAAAGTTGAAGTACGTACTACCTTTAACAAACCTTGGAATAGCAACCTTATTACCGAAAAAGGCAGGCAACATTTAAAAAAACATGGGCTAGCCCCGCCTCCCATGCACAAAGGAGAAATAACCCAAGAATTATTAGAGAATATTGAATGCCCCTTTTGTGGCAGCAGAAATGTGGATTTAAAAACACCTTTCGGCCCAACCTTATGCAGAAGCTTGCATTATTGCAACAATTGTTTGCAGGCCTTTGAGCAATTTAAGCCGGTGGTTTAAAAACAATTATTGTTACTAAACTAATCCTTCACAAACATCAAATGCTCCCTTACATAATTGGCTTTTTCAATTACTTCGGTAAGTGTGGGAGCCATAATGCAAACATGCCCCATTTTACGCATAGGCTTGCTTTCTGCTTTGGCGTATAAATGTATAAAAACACCGGGTAATTTGCTTACCTCTTCTAGTTTATCTAATTTATAAGATCCAGAAAAATCTGCTGCTCCTAATAAATTTATCATGGCAGCGGGTTGAACCAACTCTGTTGAACCCAAAGGAAGGCCAATGACTATTCTGGCCAATTGTTCGAACTGAGAAGTATAACAGGCCTCAATGGTATGGTGTCCGCTGTTGTGCGCGCGTGGTGCTACTTCATTTACCCAAATTTTGCCTTCTTGATCCAAAAACATTTCTACAGCAAACAAGCCAGGGCCATTTAAAGCTTTAACTACTTTTCTAGCAATTTGCTCTGCCTCTTCTTCTATAATAGAGCCTACTCTTGCCGGACTTAACAACAAGGTTACCAAGTTAGCGTTAGGATCAAACTCCATTTCTATACTTGGATAAGAAACTATATTACCCTGTTTATCTCTGGCTACAATTACTGCCAATTCTTTTTCACAAGGTACAAAAGCTTCTAGTACACATGGCCCTTGAAACGGGATGGGCTCATTCCCTTTTAGGATATCGTGCTTATTAAGTATAGCCACGCCTTTACCATCGTAACCGCCTTTACGTGTTTTGGCAACAAACTTATTTCCTGGTAATTTCTCTATGGCTGCTTCCCACTCGCTTGGGTTATTTACTAAGTAAAAGGCTCCAGTTGGGATTTGGTGTTCGAGATAAAATTGCTTTTGTAAACCTTTATCTTGAATGAGTTGCAATATTTTTGGAGAAGGAATAATTTCTTTGCCTGCTTCTTCCAAAGCAATTAAAGCTTCTGTATTTACGTGTTCAATTTCCCAAGTAAGCACATCGCTCATTGCGGCAAGCTGATTTATTTTCTCAGCATCCATTAAGCTGCCCTCAATAAAATTAGTGGCTAAAGGTGCGCAAGGGCAGTTGGCATCTGCTTCTAAGATATTGTAACTAAGATTTAACCTTAGGGTTTCTTCAATCATCATGCGGCCCAATTGACCACCCCCTAACACTCCTATTCGCTTTTTTAATGGATTCATAGAATTACAAAATTGGTTTTATTAGCCCAAAGAAAAAAATTAGCTTTAAAAAGAAAATATGTATATGTTTGATAAACACAATAAAACAAAAAAATTATGGCAGATAATATTAAAGGTAGAGTAAGAAGTATCATTATTGATAAGGCAGCAAATGCAGACAATCTAACAATGCAAGGAGAATTAGGTTATCAAAGTGGAGGATATGCACCCCTTACACAAGAATTAAATGTAGCCTTTCATCTAAACCTAACAGATGCAGAAGTGGAAGCCCAAGCAACAGTTTTAGATGTTATAAATTTGGTGGAAAGTAAAATTCCACATTAATATAAACTTATTTACTAGCCATTGGAGCTGAGGCTTCAATGGTTTTAGTGTAAAAAGCTTCATAAAGGGGCACAATTTGATTGATATCGAATTTTGCTGCTCTCTTTTTTGCATTGGCTTTAAACTGCAACAAGCGGCTTTCATCTTCTAGCAAATAGATTGCCTTTTCGGCCATGCTTTTTACATCTCCAACATTGCATAAAAAGCCTGTTTCACCATCCACATTTAGCTCTGGTATACCACCAGCATTACTAGAAATTACTGGCAATTCGCAAGCCATTGCTTCTAATGCAGCCAAACCAAAACTTTCGGTTTCACTAGGCATTAAAAACAAATCACAAACAGACAATATTTCTTGCACTTGGTTTTGTTTTCCTAAGAAAGTTACAGCATCATAAAGACCCAACTCTCTGCATAACATTTCAATATGCATACGCTCAGGTCCATCACCCATAAGCAATAATTTGGCAGGCATTTTTTTGTAAACCTCTGCAAAAACCTTAACCGCATCATCTATGCGCTTTACTTTTCTAAAATTAGAGGTATGCACCAACAATTTTTCTCCATTAGGGGCAATTGCCTTTTTAAAGTGAGAATGGTCTTTCTTGCTAAACCTATCTAAATCGATAAAATTTGGAATAACCTCAATATCACGCTTTATCTTAAAAAAGCTGTAGGTATCGTCTTTCAGCGATTGCGAAACTGCCGTTACCCCATCAGACATATGAATGCTATAGCAAACCACAGGTCCAAAGCTCGCATCTTTCCCTACAAGTGTTATATCTGTTCCGTGCAACGTGGTAATAACAGGAATATGAATTCCCTCCATCGCCAAAATTTGCTTGGCCATTATGGCTGCTGAGGCGTGTGGAATGGCATAATGTACATGGAGTAAGTCTAATTTTTCGAACTTAACTACATCTACTAAATGACTGGTTAAAGCCGTTTCGTAAGGAGGAAAATCAAATAATGGATAATTTGACACATAAACTTCGTGGTAAAAAGTATTTCCGGTAAAAGTATCTAATCTGGCAGGCTGTTTATAGGTAATAAAATGAACTTTATGTCCGCGTAAAGCCAAAGCCTTACCTAATTCTGTAGCAACAACGCCACTTCCCCCGTAGGTAGGATAACAAACTATACCAATATTCATAAGAATTGTTTACTAATAAAGCTTCAAAGGTGGGGATTTGTTTTTACATTAATGTTAACCCTACCTTTGCCCTATGTTTGAAAATGCATCCAGAACCGAAATTAGTAGTTTAGGGGAGTTTAGATTAATAGACCACCTTACCAAAAATATTACCCTTAGAAATAACACTTTAAAAGGCGTTGGCGATGACGCCGCCGTTATAGAACATGAGGGAGGAACCTGCACCGTTGTTAGTACAGACATGCTTGTAGAAGGCGTTCACTTTGATTTAAGTTACTTTCCATTGAAACATTTGGGATATAAAGCCATAACGGTAAATTTAAGTGATATTTATGCCATGAATGCTAAGCCTAAACAGGTTACCGTTTCTATTGCCCTATCAAGTAAATTTTCTTTAGAAGCAGTTGAGGAGCTTTACGAAGGCATTTACCTAGCTTGCGATAGATACCATATTGATTTGGTAGGTGGCGACACTACCACCTCAAAACACGGTTTAACCCTTAGCATTACAGCTATTGGCGAGGCTCAAAAAGAAGATATTGTTTATAGAAGTGGGGCCAAAGCCAACGAAATTTTGGTAGTGAGTGGTGATTTGGGCGGTGCTTATGCAGGTTACCAGCTATTAGAAAGAGAAAAACGGGTATACTTAGATAATCCCAATGCACAACCAGATTTATCGGGATTTGACTATATTTTAGAGCGCCAACTTAAGCCAGAAGCCAGAAAGGATGTAATTGATATTCTGAAAAATCTTGGGATCAAACCTACCTCAATGATAGATGTGAGTGATGGCCTTGCCAGCGAATGCTTTCATTTGGCCTCGCAATCTGCACTTGGAATTACCTTGTATGAAGAAAAGATACCTATTGACCCTACCACTTATAATTTTGCTAGAGAATTAGATATAGACCCAACACTCTGTGCCTTAAGCGGTGGCGAAGACTATGAATTACTTTTTACCATCAAACAAGAAGATGTAAGCAAAATAGAGTTTCACCCAGATTTTAGTATGATAGGCCACATGACAGATTTGGCCAGTGGGCATAAAATGGTGAGCAAGAGCGGAAATGTGCATGATTTAAAGGCGCAAGGATGGACGGCATTTTAATGAGATAAAAAAATTGTTAAGACACCTGCTATTCAAGTGATTTTCCTTTTCTTTGCCTATTCATGAGAAAGCTACTTTTTGTTTTATCCTTAGTTGCGGCCAATTGGGTTCAAGCCCAAGTATTGCCCACCTTTGGTAATTCTAGAACAGGAGGTAGTGGCATGCAATTTTTAAAGATAATGCCAGATGCCCGCGGCGCGGCTTTAGGCGGGGCTGCGGCAGGTATTTCTAGCGATCCTTCTGCCATGTTTTGGAACCCTGCTGGCATAACCAGAGGAGATACAGGGAAATTAGATATCTTACTTTCTCATACCAGTTACTATGCCAATGCCAATTTAAATTATTTAGGCATTACGTTTAAACCAGGCAAATACTCGCATTTTGGGCTGCAAGTGAGCTCCCTCAATTATGATGAGATGGAAGAAACAACGGAGTTTCAACCAACAGGAACTGGAAGAACTGTTAATGTAAGCAGTACCTTAATTGGCTTAACCTATGCCAGAATTCTAACAGAGAATTTTAGCTTTGGGGTAAATGCAAAATGGGCCCATGAAGGCATTGCAGATGTTGCCGTAAACAATGTTTTATTTGATTTAGGCTTAACCTATTACATTGGTTTAATGAACAGTAAATTTGGGGTTTCCTTTTCTAATTTTGGAGTAAATGTAGCACCAAGTGGGGAAGTTAGTTTACTAAAAATGAATGGCGAACAAACCATCAATTCCTTCACAGAAATTTCTGTTCCTAGTGCATTTAGGTTTGGCGGTTCTTTTGACCCAATTAGTAAAGGCGCGCATAGATTAATGGTAGCAGCTCAATTAAATCACCCAACAGATAATAACGAAACCTTTGCCTTAGGTACAGAGTACTCTTGGAAAAATATTTTATTTGGAAGAGCTGGCTATGAATTTGGAAGCGATGAAAATTACCGCATGCCTACTGTTGGTGCGGGTATAAAATTGCGCAAACGCAATGGCACCTATCGTTTTGATTATGGGTTTTCTGCCAAAGAAAGATTAGGAAATCATCACCGTTTAACCATAGGCATATGCATTTTATAAAGACAATAATTTTGGCAATTGCCTCGCTATTACTTGTGGGCAGTTGTAACATTTTTGGCGATAAGCAAAACAATACCGTAGACGATATTTTTGTGCAAGGAAACATTGACCCTAATTTGGTTCCTAATAATGTAAGTTATGTGCCACTTTATCCTTTTATTACCAATGTAAATAAGCCTTTAGATGTATTTGTAGGTTACGACGATTTGATTTATGCAATTGCAGATAACGACGAAACAAGTATAGATGACAATGAGCTGATGATTTTTGATGGCAAGGCTAATCTGGTTTTTAGAATGACCATAACAGGTGCTACAGATATTACCCAAGACCGCAGATTACATACTTTTGTAGCAGGCAGATATTATACCACTGCAGATAAAAGTGTAAGCTTAGCGGCAATTTATCATATTGAAAATTTAGCTGCGGGTTCGCCTATTTTTAGAGATACCCTAAAGCATTTTGCTTGCGATGAAAGTCGCAGAAATACTTCGTTTAGAGGTGCTGATGATATAGCTGTGCAATTTACAGGTATTGCTACTTTACACGACAATACTTTATATGTTGCCCGCACCGGACCAAGAAATGATATTAGTAGTTTTACCAGACCAGATAATGGTGTGCTGGTATTTAATAGTGCTGGGGAAAATATTGGGTTTGCAAACGGTTTGAACCCAACGCAGAGTAGTTTAAAATCTGCCGCAGGTATAACTGGTATTGCTACCCAAGCGGGACCACCACAGCGTATTTCTGGCATAAGTATTTCGCCAAATTTTTATTTATCGCTTGGCGATCCAAGTTATGCTTTAGAATATAGAGCGCTGAGCATTGTGGCCACCAACGACCCAGACCAAGGTATGGTGTATAATGAGAATACTAATTTCTTAAACTTTGATGACACCAAAGCCAATCGCTTTATGTATGAAAGCTTTAGATTTAAAGAGCCTCAAGACATCTATTATGCGCCAGATGCAAGTGGTTATATTTTTGTAACAGACAAAGCCACAGATTCTTTGTACATTTTTACCAATGTTGGATTTGAAGGGGTAAACCCACCTGCCAATAGCAATGTTAAAAAGCAAATTATAGTGTCCTTTGGTGGCAGTGGTATAGATGGAAAAGCTAGTGGCCCTTTTAATTTTATTGACCCAACTGGTGTATGTTATAACCGCAGAAATATTTTAGTAGCAGACAAAGGAAATAATAGAATTTGTAGATACATTTTAAATACCGACTTACAATAAACAACAAACGAGAATTTTAAAAATACCTTTCTTACTTATTCATCTTTTGTCGTTTAGTCCATTTCTCAAGTTCCACCGCCCAAAATACAATACTAGACAAGCCAAGGCAAATCAACAGTTCTGATAAAGAAAGTGCCTGAGTTCTAAAAATATCTTGCAAAAATGGAACATAAATAACGGCCATTTGCAACACAAGAGTAATAATTACAGCAGCTACCAAAGGCTTATTGCCAAATACACCTTGTTTAAAAAGAGACTTCCAATCGCTACGAATGGCCATGGCGTGCCCCATTTGTGAGATACTTAAAACTGTAAAGACCATGGTCATCCATTTTTCATTTTCTACATGTATGGCCCAAACTTGTGTTGCAATACAAACAGCACCCATTAGTAAACCCACCCAAAGAATATGAACACCCACCCCTCCTTCAAAAATACTTTCCTTTGGCTTGCGAGGAGGTCGTTTAAGAATATTTTCTTCTGCGGCTTCAGATGCAAATGCTAGGCCTGGCAAACCATCAGTAACCAAATTTATCCAAAGAATATGAATAGGAAGCAATGGAATAGGCAAACCAATTAAAGGGGCTAAGAAGATAGTCCAAACTTCGCCACTATTGCTGGTCATGGTATATTTTATAAACTTCCGAATATTGTCAAATATTCTTCGCCCTTCTTGCACTGCTCGAATAATGGTTGCGAAATTATCATCGAGCAGTATCATATGAGCAGCTTCCTTTGAAACATCAGTTCCAGTGATACCCATGGCAATGCCAATATTTGCTCTTTTTAGAGCTGGAGCATCATTAACGCCATCGCCCGTCATTGCCACAAACTGATTTTTATTTTGAAGTGCTTTTACAATTTCTAGTTTCTGTTCGGGCGACACGCGTGCATATACTTTTATGTACTCAATCTCCTTTTCAAAGGCATCTTCCGATAAATTAGCAAGTTCTGCTCCTGTAATTACCGTATCTGTTTCACACCTTAAGATTCCTGTTTCTAGTGCTATCGCTTTAGCAGTATCTGGGTGATCCCCTGTTATCATTACGGGGGTAATACCAGCGGTATGGCAATCTGCAATTGCCTTAATTACTTCCTCTCTTGGAGGGTCAATCATAGCAACAAGACCTATGAATTTCAAATCTACTTCAATGGAATCAAAAGAAATCTTTTCGGGTATTTCATTAATTACTTTTACGGCATAAGCGATAACTCGTTTACCTTGTTTGGCATAGTTTTCTGTACTTAAATTTATTTCCTCTGAGTTTACATTTATACAACAGCTTAAGATATTTTCTACAGCGCCCTTGGTAATTACTAACCATTGATTGGCTAAAGGATAAATTGTGGTCATGCATTTGCGCACCGAATCGAAAGGTAGCTCATACTTACGTTTAAAATCAGTAGGCCAAATTTCCGAATAGTCTTTATGACTGCGGGTATAATTTACTAAAGCAACTTCGGTTGGGTCACCTTGAAGTTGATTAGATTCATTTGCAACTACATCATGGTTCAACTCCATGGCCAACAACAAAAACTGCTCTGTTGAAAATCCACTTACAATTTCCACATTCGGCAAAATCCAAGTGTCCATCACGGTCATTTTATTTTGGGTGATGGTTCCGGTTTTATCAGAACAGATATAGGTAACAGAACCTAACGTTTCTACTGCGGGTAATTTTCTAATAAGGGCATTTTTTTGCACCATTCTGCTAGCACCTATAGCCAAAGCAATAGTTATAACAGCAGGCAATGCTTCTGGTATTGCTGCCACAGCTACAGATATTGCAGTAAGCAACATGCGAATTGGATCTTCGCCACGCAATAAGCCTGCACCATAAATTATGGCACAAATAAACACAACTACGATGGATAATTTTTTACCAAAATCTGCCAGCCTATTTTGGAGTGGCGTTTTTAATTCATCACCTTGAAGGAGCCTAGCTATACGTCCAATTTCAGTATTCATTCCTGTGGCTACCACTATTCCCTCGCCTCTTCCATAAGTTATTATGGAGGCCTTATAAGCCATGTTTAAACGATCTCCAATTGGAGTATTTTCTGCCTTAATCTCCTTTGTATCTTTTTCAACTGCATTAGACTCACCAGTTAAAGAAGCCTCATCAATTTTAAGGGCATGGGTTTCTATTAAACGAATGTCGGCAGGTACAGACATTCCCGCCTCAAGTATTACTATATCGCCCACCACTAATTCTGCAGCAGGAATTTGCATTACATTTCCACCTCGGCGAACTGTGGCGCTAAAAGCAGCCATTTTCTGTAAGGCATTCATTGCCTTTTCTGCTCGGTATTCTTGAACAAAACCAATGATGGCATTTAGCAATACAATAATTAAAATAACAACAGCATCTTTTATATCACCCACTGCAAAAGAAATCACAGCTGCGATTAATAAAATAAAAATCATCACATCCTTAAATTGATGCAAAAGAAGTAAGAGAGGTGAGGCTTTCTTTTTCTCGCTTAATTCATTCTTTCCATATTGTTGTAAACGCTCACTCGCATCAGCAGTGTGTAAACCTTGTTTACTGGTACTAAACAGCTCTTCAATTTCTTTAATTGGCAATAAATGATGGTTCATATACTTCGGTACTTCTCATTTAGCTTAAGTTAAAAGCAATACCAATAAAGTTAAATTTATTCATTAAGTCTTGTTGTGCAATAAATTATCGATACAATTTAAGCTATCGAACTTGAAATTCCATGATTTCTTTTTCATTGAAATCACAATTATGCCATTCTTCTTGAATTTCTGCACCAAACTTCTTGTACATTTCAATGGCAGGCGTATTCCAATTTAAGACTTGCCAGCGCATTCTTTTGCAATTTTCTTCCTTGGCTATTTCAAAGATTTTTACCAATAACTTAGAACCAATTTTTTGTCCTCTGCAAGATTCTTTAACATACAAATCATCTAAATAAAGTGACTTCCCCACCCAGGTATAATA
>JBIKKC010000210.1:0-4144 GCA_044360615.1 Bacteroidia bacterium
CCTAAAAGTATTGAAGGCTATTACCAAGAAACAGGAAGAGGCGGAAGAGATGGTTTGGAAGGGGAATGTTTATTGTTTTACAACCCGGCAGATATAGAGAAATTAGAGAAATTCCTAAAGGATAAGCCTGTTGCAGAGCGTGAAATTGGAGAACTACTTATTTTTGAAACAGAAGCTTTTGCAGAATCTTCTGCTTGCCGACGCAAATTCTTATTACATTATTTTGGAGAAGAGTTTGATGACAAGGGTTGTAATAAAATGTGCGACAACTGCAGGCATCCAAAAGAGAAAATTGATGGCCAAGCTGCTGCTGTTACTGCACTCAAATTGATTAAAGAAATTAAAGGTAAGTATAACCTTAAGCATTGTGTTGACATCTTAATTGGAAACAAGACACATGAAGTTACACTAAGTAAACACCAAGACTTAGCCTTATTTGGTGTAGGTAAAGACCAAGAAGATAATTACTGGAAATCTGTTATTCGCCAGTTACTCCTGCGTGCCATGGTTACTAAAAATATAGAAAACTATGGTCTTTTATCTATTAATGAAGAAGGTGAAAAGTTCTTAAAGAAACCTACCAAGTTTGAAATGTCTGTAGATAGGAAATTTGAGAAATTTACCGATACGGATGAAGATGATGGTCAGGTAGAAATGGTATATGATGAAGAACTATTTGCTATTTTAAAAGATCTCTGTAAGAAAGTAGCTAAGGCAAAAAATTTACCGCCTTATATCGTATTTCAAGAACCTTCTTTACAAGAAATGGCGTTCAAATACCCAATTACCATGGACGAATTGTCTAAGATTGTTGGGGTAAGTTCTGGAAAGGCAATAAAATTTGGCAAAGAATTTTTAGATGTTATCAAGAAGTATGTTGAAGAAAATAATATTGAACGTACCGAAGATGTAACCATTAAATCTGTTGTAAATAAATCTGCAAGGAAAATTGCCATTATTACCAATATTGATAAGCGTGTTTCTTTAGATGATATTGCGCGTGGTCAAGGTATTAAACGCGATGAATTGCTGCAAGAAATTGAGAACATTGTAAATAGTGGAACCAAACTGAACCTAAGTAGATACGTTTCTGAATTAACCGATGAAGAAATTCTGGATGAGGTTATGGACTTTTTTAGAAAGACAAATGACAATGTAATAGAAAGCGCAATGAAGGAGTATGGCGAAGAGTTTAGCAAAGATGAACTGCATCTAATGCACATACATTTTATCAGCGAAATGGCTAATTAGTAAATTTTTCTTGAGTTTTGATTCACTTTAATACATTTGTAGAAATTATTTAATAGTGAGTGCACACAATCATAAAGGTCAAGCCATTTCTATGGCGGGCCTTTTAGTAGCCTTAGGGATTATTTATGGAGATATTGGAACCTCTCCTCTCTACGTATTTAAGGCAATAATTTCTGGAAAGGAAATTTCAGAATTACTCATCTTAGGTGGACTTTCCTGCATCTTCTGGACTATCACCATACAAACTACTGTAAAGTATGTAAGCATAGTGCTTAATGCAGATAACAATGGCGAAGGAGGTATTTTTGCGCTCTTTGCATTGGTTAGGAAGCGCAAGCCTTATTTAATTGTTCCGGCCATCATTGGCGGTTGTGCCTTGCTAGCCGATGGAATGATTACCCCACCCATTTCTGTTTCTTCTGCAGTTGAAGGTTTAACCATTCGATATCCTGGCTTACCCACCATTCCTATTGTAATTGCTATTATTACGCTCATCTTCCTTTTGCAAAGAATGGGTACCGATATTGTAGGGAAAATGTTTGGTCCAATTATGTTGGTTTGGTTTGGCATGCTTGCTGTTACCGGACTAAATGGTTTAATGGCAAATCCTTGGATTCTTAAAGCCTTGAACCCAGTTTGGGCTATAGAATTATTAACTATCTACCCAAAAGGATTCTGGTTATTAGGGGCTGTTTTTCTTTGCACAACTGGAGCAGAAGCCCTTTACTCAGATATGGGGCATTGCGGTAAAAGCAATATTAGAGCCACATGGATTTTTGTTAAAACTGCTTTGTTGTTAAATTATTTTGGACAAGGGGCTTGGTTATTACAGCATGTGGGTTCAAAACTTCCCGAGGTAAATCCTTTTTACGCTATTTTACCAGAATGGTTTATTTTACCAGGAGTAATTATTGCCACCCTTGCTACTATCATTGCTAGTCAAGCCATGATTTCTGGCTCTTTCACTTTAATTGCAGAGGCTTTACGACTCAATGTTTGGCCTAAGGTTACCATTAAGTATCCTTCCAATTTAAAGGGTCAGATTTATGTGCCTAGTTTAAATTGGATACTTTGGTTAGGTTGTATTGGCATTGTGCTTTACTTTAAAGAGTCGAGTGCTATGGAAGCTGCCTATGGTTTAGCCATTATTGTTACCATGTGCATGACAACCATATTGCTGATTAACCTTCTTCAACGCAGAAAAACTAATAAGTTTTTAATTGGCTTATTGCTACTTGTGTATATTCCAGTCGAAGGCTCCTTTCTTATTGCCAATATAGAGAAAATACCTGCTGGAGGTTGGATGACACTGATGGTAAGTATGGTTTTCATGCTCATCATGTGGATTTGGTATAGAGGTAGAAAAATTAAAAATCGCTTAACAGAATTTGTAAATTTAAAAGAATATCTACCCCTACTTCAGCAATTAAGTAACGACGAATCTATTTCAAAATATTCTACGCATTTGGTTTATTTAACCAGTGCAGACCACCTGTATGAGATAGAGAATAAAGTTATGTATTCTATTCTCCAAAAGCGGCCTAAACGTGCAGATGTTTATTGGTTTGTGCACATTCATGTAGACGACCAGCCCTATACCATGGAATATAAAGTGGATCATGTTACCGTTAACGACGTGATAAGAGTTGAGTTTAGATTAGGGTTTAGGATAGAGCAAAAAATCAATTTCTATTTTAGAAAGGTAGTAGAAGAGTTGGTAAAGAATGGTGAAATAGATGTTACCTCTAGATATGCCTCTTTAAGAGACCAAAAGATTACTGGTGATTTTAGATTTGTAGTATTGAAGCGTCACCTATCTAACGACAATGATTTTAAAGGCATTGAGCGCTTCATTATGGAATCCTATTTTACCTTAGATCGCTTTAGTTTAAGTGAAGAAAAGGCTTTTGGCTTAGATACGTCTTCTATTACCATTGAGAAAGTTCCTTTAATTATTTCTCCAATGCGAGATTTTAATTTGAAGCGAATTTATTAATTAGGCTTTCTTAAGCACGTAATAACAAGTAGTAGTTAAAAAATCTCTGAACCAAGGAATGGCGCTAATGATGCCAAATTGTTTGCGTGGGTTAGCTCCAAACTTATACTTATAACTTGGGTTAATGAGATAAAATTCTCTTCTTGCAATAGCAAAGCCAGCTTTCTTAGAAATGCGTTCAAAGCGGTTAATACTTATTTGGGTTTCTTTCACTTCTAGCGTGTCTGCAATTCTACCTTCCGATTCGCCAAAAGCTTTCATAATGCCTTTGTAAATTGGTGTAGGAAGTATATGAAAATAAGGCAACTTCTCTAAGAATTTATGATCGAGACTCTGCTGATGCCCCCCATACGGCATAAACCAAGGTGGGAAAGCAAAAAAGATAACGCCATCTGGTTTTAAGAAATGAATAATATGGCTAATAAATTTCTCTTGGTTATGTATGTGTTCTATGGTGTCTTTAAGTAAAATAATATCAAACTTTTCTTCAAGGTCTTTATCTGGGTTAATATCATACACATTTTTATTGATGATACTTACCTGCCCTGATGCGATTTCCTCTTTTAAGAAATCCTTTGCAATATCACTGGCATAGGCCAAAAGCTCTATACCTGTAACCCTGCAGCCCTTATTGGCAAAAGCCTTACAAATGCCACCGTATCCGCTTCCTACTTCTAGAAATTTCAAACCATTGCTTATAGGTTTAACACCTTCAATAAAGGGAATGATGAATTCGTTGGTGGTATCGAATTGTTGTTGGTAGTATCTATTAAAGTCGCCTTGTAGTTCTATCATATCACAAAAGTGAGGAGCGAAAATAAGGAAAATATTTTATTGACCTAAAATGATACACAAAGGCTGGTGATTCCAAGGAAATCTGTTGCCTGCGCACCTTTA
>JBIKKC010000044.1:0-12802 GCA_044360615.1 Bacteroidia bacterium
TAAGCAGATTGGTTCAAGTAAGAGATATCACAAAACCGGTTATAGATTTATTAGGCATTAATGAGGTGAACTTACCAAGATGGAAAGAGTACGTAGACCCGCCAGTAGCTATAGTAGATAATTACAACACAGATGCGAGTTTGAGAGGATTCTTGGTAACCACTAATTCTTTGCCAAAGAATCTACAAGGCAATTATTTTGGAGATGTAGAAGGTTTATTCAGTGTAACCTATACTGTTAGAGATTCATCTGGAAACGTGTCGGATACTAAAGTAAGAGAAATAAATGTGATGCCTCCTTTAACCGGAGCAGAAGAATACAGCAATTTGCCAACTTGGTTAAATGTATATCCAAATCCAAGCGAAGGAGTAGTGAAGATATACGTTAGTGAAAAGCAAAATGCACCATTGCTATTGCAGTTAATGGATATGCAAGGCAAGCAGGTCTGGAACTCAGAAGTTTCCGGCTCTCAATTTATTGCAAGAGAATTAGATTTAACACAAATTTCGAAAGGTATTTATATACTTAAAATAGGTACTGATGAGCAACAATATTATATGAAACTTCAGCTAAAATAAAAATACCTACATAGGTAGGGGCAGGCATTTGTCAGGTGTCTGCCTTTTTTATTTTTACACAAAGTATCTCCTTAGTTTGAGGGCTAACTGCAAAACTATTATGAATGCGCCAAGGCAAAACTGCTGCTATTTCGTTTTGAATCAAAAGAACTAAAGTTGATTCTTTTTCTATGGATGTAGATTTTCTATTAATTAAAAAATCAGAAATCAATTGTTGGTTTTGCATACCAAGTGGTGCAAACTTTTCGCCTAATTTTGTTTGTCTAATTTCTAAAGGTAAACGCAAATTGTCCGCATTTAAATAAAGATAGTTAGGTTCAAACCGAGAAAAAGAACCTCTTTCTACCAATGAAAGTTCATAATTTATTTGTTTGAACCCAAATTCGAATGGAAGTTGTTCAATGCTTAAATTAAATGAATCACTAATGCTAAGTTCTTCTAAGTAAAAATTACCTCTTTGATAGCTCAACTTATATTGCTCACTCAGTATATGGGCCGATTCACTTGAGTTTTGGGCAGCCTCCCATAGGTTGTTAGTTTGAATTCTATTAAATCCTTTTGGTTCAAACAGCTTAAAAAAAATAAGATTGGGCGTAGAAAATTTTTGAAATTTTGAAAGTTCGATGCTGCTACAACTATTGGTTTCAATTGCATTACTCTTCCAAAAGTTAAGCAGTAGTTGCGCTTCCGAATCTACCGCTTCACTTAAATTTTGCGAAGTGGTAAGAAAATTATGAAGATAGTTGTTTTGAATATTTTCAATAGCAGGGATTAATTCAAGTCTAATCTGATTGCGTAAATATTTAGTGCTGAGATTACTTTTATCTTGCCTAAAAGGCACCTTATGTTCAATTGCATAAGTTTCTAGTGCTGCTTTAGAGGTTTGTAAAAATGGACGCCAGTGTTGTTTGTTAAAGATTTGCATACCTCTTAAGCCTTTGGTTCCTGTTCCTCTTAATAGAAATAAAAGCATGGTTTCAACCTGGTCGTGGGCATGGTGTGCGGTAACTAAAACATCGTAAGCAAATTCTTCTTTTAACGTTTTGAACCAATCATAGCGAATTTTTCTTGCCTTTTCTTGAATGCCTTTATCTTCACTATGGAGTTTTGTTTCCGAATCCTTATGTAGGCTTTTTAAATGATAGGGTATACTATGTTTAAGGCAATAGTTCTGAACCAAGGCCTCATCTGCATCGCTATCTTCTGCTCTAAGTTGGTAGTTAACATGAGCCACCGCAATTTTTAACCCTAATGATGCAAAGCAGTGCAAAAGCACCATAGAATCCACTCCTCCACTCACTGCTAATAAGTAGTTTGCATTTGGTTCAAAGCAGTTTTGGTCTTTGATTTGTTGTAGTAGATTATTGGAAAGATTCATTTAAGTACTCAAAATTATTTAGTTTTGACCACAAATCATGCGCAGTTTTATAAAAGGGTTATTTCTGTTTTTTTTACTTGGCACGCTTGCCTTGCAAATATATGCCCAACAAAAGGGGAAAGTGGAGATACTTGGGGCAAATAGTTTTGAGTATTTAAAAACAGGGAATACGAATATTAGCAAGTTAATAGGAAATGTTAGGCTTAAGCAAGAAGATACTTACATGAATTGTGATAGTGCCTTGATTTATGAAAAGGAGAACCAAGTTGAAGCATTCTCTAATGTGAGCATTAAATATAAAGATAGTGTTACCATTACGGGGCAGTATTTAAAATATGAAGGCAATACCAAAAAGGCCCTAATAGAAAAGAAAGTTACTCTGCAAGATAATTCGATGCTGCTCACTACAGAGCGGTTAGATTATGATTTGGCCAATCAGTATGGTTATTATGGCAATGGGGCTACCATTGTAAGTAAAGAAAATACACTCACAAGTAAGATAGGCTATTTTTATGCGCGCAACAATGAGTTCTTTTTTAAGAAGCAGGTTGTGTTGGTTAATCCAGAATATGTAATGACGGCAGATACCTTGCTGTACAATACCAAAAGTAAAACCGCTTACTTCTTTGGTTCAACCAATATAAAAGGAAAGAAGGAACATATTTATTGTGAGAATGGTTGGTATAATACAGATAAGGATCAATCTCAGTTTAGTGAAAATGCTGTCTTGTTTTCTGACCGTAAAATGTTAAAAGCAGATAGTTTGTATTATGACAGAAAGCTGCAGTTAGGCAAGGCGTTTAGAAATATTCATGTGTACGATTCTGTGCAGCAATTGCATCTTTATGGGCAATTGGGTTATTCAAATGAAATAAGTGGAATAACACTTGTAACGAAAAAAAGTAAAGCAATAAAGTTAATGGAAAAAGGGGATAGCTTATTCCTATATGCGGATACTTTAATGCTCTTGCAGAGAAATAGAAAACAAAAGGAAATGATAAAAGCCTTTCATGCGGTAAAGGTTATATCAAAAGATTTGCAAGCAGTTTGTGATAGTTTGGTGTACATGCGCGATGACTCTGCCATGTGGATGTATAAGGCGCCAGTTATGTGGAATGGAGTGAACCAAATATTTGCAGATACCATTTGTTTTTTTATCAATAAGGGTCAATTAGATTCTTTTAACTTACTAAATAGTGCTATGATAATTAGTAAAGTTAAAGGAGCACACTTCGACCAAATTGCTGGGAAGAATATGCATGGCACCTTAGACTCTAATCAAATAAAATTAGTGAAGGTATTAGGCAATGCCCAAAGCATTCATTACGAAAGAGAGGATAGCGTTAATTATATTGGCGTAAATGTGATTGATTGTAGCTTTATGACCTTTGTTTTTGAAAAAGGCCAAATTAAAAAAACAATTTTTGAAACCAGTCCTACGGCAACTATGCACCCACCAAAAGGCCTAAAACCAGAGGATTTTAGACTAAAGGGATTTAAATGGCATGAAAAAAGGCGTCCACAAAGGCTTAATTTTCAGTACTAACAAATTTTTAAGAAATTTTTTTGATAACCTAAATGTAATTAATACTTGCAGTTTAATTTTGTTTTAATTAACTTTGGTTTTGAAGATTTAAAATTAATAACGCAAAACATTTGTTTTATTAATTTTTATTTTCAATATTGAGCGTCCAAAATTTCAGAAAAAACAATTTTTTAAATATGAAATACAACTACCGATTCAGTGTCATGCGCTTACTTTTTGCCTTAAGCCTAATTGGCTTTTTTGGCATGAGTAGCACCTTTGCGCAAGGGTTAAAAAACAATACCACTTATGTGGTAAATGGGCAACAAGATTTTGTTGCACCAGTAGACACGTTTGCCAATCTTTCTGGGCCTGCAGCTGGTCCTTTCAGAGGGGCCATGTCTTATTTAAATCAGTTTGGTATGGATGTAACGCAAACGGCTACAGGGCCAGTAGTTTTCGTATTAAGTACGGGTTACAATCCTGTTGAACCTGGTGTTATTAATATTGGAAACCCAACTGGTGCGGGTGGTTGGCCAAACATGTTTTGGAATGCGAATAGTCCAATAACAATAAGACCAGCATTAGGAACTAGTTTTGTAATAAGCTCGCCAGCAGTTGGTGGTAATACAGCCTTAGTTAGATTAAATGCTGCTTGGTATGTAAATATTGATGGGGAGGCTATACCTGGACAAAGAAATTTAACTTTTTCTTTGAGTGGTAATGTGCAAACAACAGCGCGTGTTATCGATATTATGCCAACCACGGGTCAGCGTGTACAAAGCGTAAGTATTAGGAATTGTAATATAGTTGGAGGTTCTAATACTACCTCTAACTTTACTTTTGCAGGTATTTATCTTGGAGGTGTAGGTGCTGCTTCTAATGCAGCTATAGGTCAAAGCCAAAATATTACTGTTCAAAATAACCTAATCATAGCAGTTCAAAATGGTGTTTATTTAAGAGGTTTAGCTTCTACACAAAACAATCAAAATAAAGGCATCATTGTTAAGGATAATGTTATTGGTGCTTATGCAAACCCTATTAACGCAGCTAATACCGCTTCAATTGGCGCAGCAAATGGAAATGGAATTTATATTAACTCAGCAGCAAATGTTGAGATTGCCAACAATACAATTAACAATGCCAATCTAAATGCCTCAAATTTTAGAGGTATTTGGTTAAATCATGAAGGAGGTGCAGCAGGTGTTGCGCTAGATTCAAATATTCAAGTTACTGGTAATACTTTAGATAATTTCAATGTTGTTAGTGCTGGTGTTACTGGTATAAGAGTTTCATTAGGGGCGCATTCACAGCCTTTACGTTTGTTAATTGCCAATAATTCAATTTCGCGATTAGCTTCGCAAAATGGGCAATCTGTAATTACAGGTTTTGCTTATCCAGTAGGTATTTTAATAGAGGATGTTACTACAAATGTAGGGGCAGAAGTTTATTTTAACTCAGTTTCTCTAACAGGAAAATCTATTGTTCCAAGTTCATTATCGGCTTGTTTTGCTACTGGCCCAACTACCAATGGTGGTATTATTATGATGAACAACTCCTTCGCTAATAGCATGGATAGAACAACTGGCGCGGTGGGTAATGCAAATACGTATTCTGTTTACAACGTTTTGGCAACAGGTTCGTATCCATTTACCTATTCTAGTTTTAATAATTATTACACCACAACCATGGGTGGAGGAACAGCTTATATAGCGCGACTTGGCGCTATTGATATTGTTTCCTTAAAGCGTTATAGAAATTATTCAAGAAGTGATTCAACCTCTTATTCATTTATTCCCCCTTTTAGAAATGACTCAGATTTAACAGTAGCTTCAGGAAGAAGCCATAGGTCTTTTAATACAGGTGCTGCGCTTACTCAGTTTAATAATTTTTATCCTTCCATTTTCAATGCCATGAACTATAAGGTGGCAGTTGATAGATTTGGAACTGCTAGAAGCAATTTGGGTCGTTTCACTGCCATTGGTTCTCATTTATGGGCAGGTGATTCTAGTAACAGCGAAACAGGCTTAACCGCTCCAAGAGTATTTGCCATCAACGGTTTCACTTCTCGTCCAACCATCCTTAATTTAAATGGAAGTTTTGCCACAGTTGCCGAAGCCATTGATTATTTAAATCATTATGGGGTAACAGGTTCTGGTAATGTGGTTTTAGAAATTCAACCAGGTTATGCCGGAGAAACTGGCTATATTCCTCCAGTTATTGATTACTTAGGTTCAAGCGTAGGTGTTCCTGTAACTTTAAGAACGCAATCAGGTTTTTCTACTACACTTACTATACCTAATGCTCAAATCGTAAATTTTGCGGCTATTATTAGAATTATAGGAGCTAAATGGTTTACAGTAACAGGTGGGCCAACTAATGGTTTAACCTTGTCATTGCCACCATTGGCAACAAATACTTTAAGTCATATGGTGGCCATTACACCAATTGATACTGCAAGTAATGATATAACAATTCGTAACCTTAATTTGATAGGTAATTCTACTACTGCCGCGCCAAATACAGGTGATGGTATTTATGTTGGTAATGCCTTTACAATTGGTAATGTTGTAACCAATGCTTCTAATACCATTAGTATCTTATCAAACAGAATTATGGCAGTTAGATCGGGTATTATTGTTTTATCGCCTAATTCAACCACCCAATCTGCTTTAGATTACACTATAAAGAGTAATATTATTGGAGGTGATATAGTGCCAGGTACGGCTCAAAATACTACCTATATTGGTGGTGTGGCTAATCAATCTGGTATTTGGGTAAGAGGATTAAGAAATGGAAAGATAGATAGTAATATTGTACGTAACTGTGTGGCAACAGGCGCATCTTCAAATGCCTTCTCAGGTATATTATTAAGCGAATTGGCTGGTAATACTTTAAGTGCAGTGGAAGTTACTAGAAATTCTATTTTTAACTTAGTTACTTTAGTAGGTAATGGTACTGCTGGTATCAGAGTTAATATTATTGGAGATGGCCCAGCTCCTGGCGGTCCAATTCCAGTGCGTTTTGTGCTAATTTCTAATAATTATGTAGGAAAAATCCTTGGAAATGGCGCAGGTGCAAACTTTAACCCGTTAAATCCAAATGGTATTTCTGTTGAATCTGGCGCAGCTACTACACTTGCAAATATCTATTTAGCACACAATACTGTTCATTTAAGCGGTACTGGTTTGGCTAATAACAGCAGTTCATCTTCATGTTTGTATATGGATGCTAACGTGCGTGGTGGAGTAGAAATGATTAACAACTTATTTGTAAATCGTATGGCTAGAACAAGTACTGTAGGTAATCGTTATGCTGTTTTAGTTGGACATACAAGCACACCATTTACAACTGCTGGCTTTTTTCCTTTCAACACCAATAACAATAATCTTTTTGTTGGACCAGGTTTGGGTAATGCTTTTGTAGGAGGCTCAAATAATGTAGCTAATCCTAATGCCGCTAACATTAATAATTGGAGAACTTTCACTTCTACTGGTTTCCCTGGTATGGATGGAAATTCATTTAGCTGGCCAACGGTTTTCTTAAACGACACTATGCCGCAAATTAGTTTAATAGATGGTGGCTTGGTGCCAGGCGGAGCTGCAATTACTACAGGTATTTGCGATGATATTTATGGTAATCCTCGTTACTTATGTGCGGGTGGTTCTACTACGGTATTGCGTTGGGTAGGTGCCCTAGAATTTGGTACACCTTTCCCTGCATTGCAAGGAAATGTAACTTATCCTGTTAATGGAGTAGACGATCCACCTACACCATTAAGACCTGCTAGCGGTTCATTTAGAACAGTTAGAGCTGCAGTTAATTATTTAAATTCTCAAGGAGTAGATGATCCAAGTTTTGGAGGTTTAAGAACAGTGCGTTTTGAAATCCAAGCTGGTTACGTTGGAGAAACTGATACTTTTATTACCCCAATAGCTATTTTAGATTATCCTAGAATGGCGCCAACACGTCCAGTTGTGTTAGGAATTGCTAGTGGTAGAAACGATACAATTCAAATGAAGCGCCCTGTAAATGCAGTATTTGCTGTGAATAGCAGTATGATTAGATATGCAGGAACGCAAAACTTTACCATAGATGGTAACAATGGTTCGGGTAGAGGTATTACTATTATGTTACCTTCAAACTTTACTGCTGGTACCAATAGGGTGGTAGATTTTGTAAGTGGCGTAAGCACGGTAACTTCAACTAACCCAAGCACTGCTAATAATGCCTTAAGAAATTGTAATTTAGTTGGTTTATCAACTACTGTTGCTCCGCAAACCTTTGCAGGTGTTTATTTTGGAGGTGCAATAGCGCCATCAAGCGCAGTAACGGGTGCCAATAATAATAACTTAATTGATGGTAACTTTATTGGCGCTACTCAGTATGGTGTTTATTTAAGAGGTACAAATACTGAATCAAGCTATGATTTTTCAAACCTTGTAGTAAATAACATTATAGGCGGAAATATTGCCCCTAATGGCACTTTGCCTACAAATTTCTTTGGCGGTATCGCTAATGCAGCTGGTGTTTTTGTAATGAGTCAAATTAATGCAAGTGTGGTTGGTAATACTATTCAAAATAGCGTGCCATCTGGAGTGGCACCGCGTGGTATAGAACTTGGCGTTATCCCTGGAAATCCTAATACGCCAATTATGAGTAGTTATGTAACTATCTCAAGAAATACCATTAGAAATATTGCCACCACGCAAACAAACGGTGCTTATGGAATTTATTTAGACTTTGGCACCACTACTGCTAATGCAAACAGATTCATCAAGATTCACAATAATATGATTTCTGGTATTGCTTCTGGTGGTGCTTCAAGAATTGGAACCTCCTTTGCAAACAATCCTTTTGGAGTTTACTTTAACGCTGGTATTAATATTCCTACCAGAGTGGAAGTAGAGTTATTCTACAATTCAATTAACTTGGGTGTAGGCAATAGTTTAACTGCTACTAATGCCATTAGTGCTTGCGTAGGAATTCCTTCGTTTATTAACAGTGGTGTTTTTTCTGCTAATAATATCTTCCAAAATAGATTAGGTTCTATTAGCGCTACTACAAATAATTATGCCGTTGCAGTAGGTGGTACAAATGATCCATTTAACTACAGCAATTTCAATAATTATTTTGCCGCTAATCAAGGAACTTCTGTAGCTGCAAACTTTGCATCTAATGCAAGCAGTGCTACTCCAGATGTTTACAACCAATGGTTCGAAATCATGAATTTCACAAAAGACGATACCTTATCTTTAACTGGATTAGCGCCGTTTACCAATGATAATAATTTATTGATTCCTGCAAATACCAACAGTAATTTATTTCAAGCTGGTTTGCCACTACAAGCTGTTAACACAGACCTATTAGGAAATGTAAGAAACATCTTTGCTCCTTCTATTGGTGCACATGAATTTAGCGGAAATTACCTAGATAATGTTTCGCCTCGTATATTTAATATCACTGACCCAACTTTATGTCAGGCTGGTGCTATTGGTCTTAATTTTGCGATATACGACAAACAATTAGTAGGCGATACCTTGTACTACCGCATTAATGGTGGTGCTACTCAAACTGTTTTCGCTACCATAGCTAACAATACTTTCCGTCGTTATATTATTCCTGCTCAAACTCCAGGTTCAATTATAGAATACCGTTTGGTTGCTGTTGATTTCCCAACACCTCCTAATACAGGTGTTTTCCCTACTGCAAAACTTTGGGATACGCTAAGCACTGGCATCATGAGTTTTCCTTATGTCAATGGCTTTGAGGGTACTAATAATCCTATTTGGACTTCTCAAAATACAAATGGAAATGGCGCTTGGGAAATTGGTGTATTAGGTTCAAACCTAAACCCACCACAAGCAGCAAGAAGTGGTTTACGTTCTGCTATGTTTAGATCATCTGTTATGACAAATGGTGCTAGTGCACGTTTGGTTTCGCCTTGTTTAAATTTAAGCAATATGACAAGTCCAACTTTAAGATTCTATGTTTCTCAAAATAGTGATCTAAGTAACAAGAGAGATTCTATTTATGTAACAGTTTCTTACGGAGGAAATGTTTGGTCTAATAGCATAAGATCTGTTGAACGCGTAAATGTTAACTTCCCATTACCTGGCTATAGGGTAATTGAAGTTTGTTTAGCCGAGCATCGTTCCGATGGTATTAGATTGGCTATTGAAGGGATTTCTTCTGGTAATGGTCAAAATATTCAAATTGATGATATTGAAATTTTTGATGATGCCCAAACACAAAGATTTACGCCTAAGGTATTTAATCAGTGTTACAGAGATTCTATTCGCTTAACGATTAATAATACTGACCAACGTTTTATGTATAGAGCCTTTAATTTAGGAACTAACCAAACTTTGGGTGAGATTGCTGGTAATAGTGCAAACCAAACCATGGGTATTTTTGTACCACAAACAGCAGATACGGTTAGATTTGGAGTTGAAGCCTACAATTCTGGTTCTGCCGCTGTCTTTACTGGTTTTGGTGGTGGTTTCACAGTTTGTAGTAACATAATGCCAGATTCAGTTACTGCTTACATAAACCGCTATAATTCTAATCCATTACTTTCTCCAGGACTTCCATTTAATGGTTCTTTCAATTCTGGAAATGCAAATGTGCCAGATGGAGCAAAAGTGAATGATGTGATTACTTACCAAATTAATCCGCCTTCTTTCTATACTAATGCAGATTTTGGAACCTTATGGTCATTACCTCAAATTTATGCCTATAGAGAAGGTACAGGTTTACCGGTAACTAACTTTACCTACCAAGCGCCTACGCCATCTGCTAATGGATTTGTAAGATATACTGCACCGGCTCAATTCTTGGATAGTAATATTGTTTTTGTATTCCAGTTTAGACTTAATGGTTCAAATTGCGATACTTTTGTAACACGTTACTTAAGAATAGTTAATCCACCGGTAGCATGTTTTGCATTTACACCTTCTACTAATTTATGTGCTACAAACCCAATTCAGTTCTCTGGTGTTTGTACTACTAAGCCAGCTGGAAGTTTCCCTTTTACTTTTACCTTTAACTATGGTGATAATACCTTCGCTGGTCAAGAGACACCACAGCCAAAGATATATTCAAATCCAGGTACATACACAGTAAGATATACGGTAACAGATCGATTTGGACTTTCATCTGAACAAACAGCAACGATTACCATTCTTCCTTCACCAGTAGTTAATTTTGCGGTAACAGTTCCTTGTGCTACAGATTCAACTGTTTTCACACCTAATGCACAACCTGCTGGTTCAACTTACTCTTGGGCGTTTCATAACTTTACCCTTCAAACACGTGAAGTGGCTAAGTTTAGATACACTAAGTTCGATACTTCTTATAGAGTAAGTGTTAGGGTTACCAATACAGCTGGTTGTTTTACAGATGCTGCTCAAAATGTTTTCATCTTTGCTAAGCCTACTGCATCATTCTCTACCAATGCACATTGCTTAAACACTAATGTGCCAATTACCAATACAAGTACTATTCCAAGCGGAAATATGGGTTACTTCTGGGATTGGGGTAATGGCGCAACTGGTTTAAGTGCAACGCCTACTTATAAATATCCAGCAAGTGGTACCTTTAGTGCTACATTAAAAGTTAGCTCGGCATTTGGTTGTGTAGATTCTATTGTTAGAGCAATTACCGTTTACGACAGACCATTTGCAGGTTTTGATGTAGTAAATGCCTGCGTAGGTGATGCTACCCAATTTAACAACACTACTCAGTATGCGGCTGGCCAATCTAATATTACCTTTACTTGGAACTTTGGAGATCAAACTCCAACTAGCTCTGATATTAGCCCTAGACATGCTTACGGTGCTAAGTCATCTGAATTTGATCCATTTAGAGCAACCTTATTAGCTGTTGACAAAATCAATGGTTGTAGAGATTCTATTGGAAAGAATGTTTCAACTTTTAATAAGCCAATTGCACAATGGTCTATTCCAAGTATTGCTTGTCAAGACAATTCTTTTGGCGTAGTTAATACTTCTTATACCATAGATGGAGAATCCTTTAAATGTAGATGGATTTGGGGAGATGGAACAGAAGATTCTATCTGTAATTTAACTACCAAAACCTACAAGGCACACGCCTTTTATAATCCTCGATTAGAAATCACTACTACCAATGGTTGTAAGGATACAGTTACACAAGATTTAACCATCAGTCTTCCAGAGGAAAATGCATTAACTTCTGCAATTATTAATTTAAGTCAGTATCCATATTGCCAAAATATGAGACAGTTTACTGCTAGCTCTGCTACTGCAGAATACTACAACTGGAAAATGGGCGATAAATTCAATACTGTTAAAACAGGTAAAGTTGTTGAGAATGTATTCCAAGAAAAAGGAACTTACATCGTTGAATGTACCATTAAGGATATTAGTGGATGTATTGTAACAGATACCATTTCTGTAAACGTTTTCTGCAGTGTTGGCGCCGAAGAAACCTTAGCTTCAAACTACAGTTTAACTGCATATCCTAATCCATTTAACAATGGCACTAACTTAGGCTTTGAATTGTCTTCTAATGCAGAGAATGTAGTTGTAACCACTTTAGATATGTTAGGCAAGAGCATTCGCTCAACTACATTAGGAAAAGTAAATGCTGGTAAACGCGAAGTAATGTTAGACGAAAGTTACTTTGGCGCAGCAGGTGCATACCTTATTAAGGTTGAGATAGATGGTAAGCCTGTTTACAAACAAGTAATTAAGCAATAACATAATCTTTATGCATAGAAAAGGGCGGTCTTCTTTGGAAGGCCGCCCTTTTTGTTTGTAGTAACTATGAACCTGGAACTTTTTCTAACATTTCCTTTGCTTTCTGTATTTGGTTATCAGAACCACTTACCCCCCAAAATAATCCTATGCCAATGCAAATGAATAAAATACCGATTATGATGTTCATGCGATTTAAGAACTTTTCTGATAAGTAGGTTTTAATTTTATGTGAAAACAAGCAAATACCAGCTTGTGAGGCAAAGGTGCTCACTAATGCGGCGGCAAAAAAAAGGAACAAATCAGATGCTTGGTAGCCAAGTGCAGATTGTAAGTAAATGCTAATTCCAATCCATGTTAAGAGCACAAGTGGATTTACTAAATTTAATAGAAAACCTTTAGTGATATAATAATAAAGCGGCCTGTTTCCTTGCTCGGTTCCAGAAACAACTTTGCTCGATTTTGAAATGGTTCTAACTCCTAACAAAAGGAAGGTGGCTAGTGCAATCCAACGGATGGCTTCACTATATTTGGGTAATTCGCTATTAACAAAAGAAGTAGCAAATACGGCAAAGGCAATAAA
>JBIKKC010000045.1:0-12787 GCA_044360615.1 Bacteroidia bacterium
TCTTGATTGTTTAAGCCGTTAAAGAATAAATATCCATAGGCATAATCTTTATATCCATCTGGCCTTTTTATGATAACGGGTTTTGCTTTGCGCGTGCCCTCATAATCTAAAGTCATTATGGTATCTCCCTTAGCCATAAACAAAGCAAGCGTCAATTGAAATTTATCAAAGCGTTCGTCTTTTGCATATTGGTTAAGATCAATAGAAATAAGGCTATCGGTTTGCGCCCAACCCAGCGTGGTTACAAGCATTAAAATACAAACAAGGAAGTTTCGATTCATTGCCTCGAAAATAAGGTTTATTGATAATATTGGTGTAAACAAAAAAGCTCAGCACCTAAATAGGCACTGAGCTTTAAACGATATCCTATTTTTTAGTGTGAACCTAAATATTTTGCAACTCCTTCTGCTGTAGCGCTCATAGCATCTTTTCCTTGCTCCCAATTAGCAGGACAAACTTCACCTTTTTCTTCAAAGTATTGAAGCGCATCAATCATGCGTAATGCCTCATCAATATTTCTTCCCAAAGGCATGTCGTTAACCACTTGGTGGCGAACAACGCCATTTTTATCGATTAAAAATAAACCACGATAGGCTACTGCACTTTCTCCATTATCGCCAACCCATTCCAACTCTTCGTTGTCGTTATAAGTGTAACGGCCTGCTAAAACGCCATAGTTAGTAGCAATAGTTTTGTTTACATCTGCCACCAATGGATAAGCTACTCCTTGTATGCCTCCTTGATTTTTTGGTGTGTTTAACCATGCCCAATGAGAGAACTTACTATCAATTGAACAACCTACCACTTGCACGCCACGCTTTTCAAATTCTTCAATTTTTTCCTGAAAAGCGATAATTTCGGTTGGGCATACAAAGGTGAAATCAAGCGGGTAAAAGAAAAACAATACAGCTTTTTTTCCTACAAACTGACCCAAAGAAAAGTTTTCTTCAAAATCTCCTCCGTTTACAACGGCATCAGCACTAAAATGAGGTGCCTTTTTTCCAACTAACATTGTCATAGTTTTATTTTTTATTTTTAAGTGTTAAGAATTCTCCCTTGATATTAATTTGAACTTGTTGAATACTGAAATCTGGTATTCCTTTTTTTTGAAGATAGGTGAGCACCAAATTTTCCAATTCTGTATCTTCATGGTCTGCAATAATTTTAGATTTTTCACAGTATAGATGAATATGCTGATCCGTTCTATAGTCATATATCACTTTGTCTTCATTTGTAACCACTTTAGCTATTAATTTGTTTTGAACCAATATATCTAAAGTTTTATAAATAGTTGCTAAAGAAACTCCTGGATGTTTTTTGCTTACTTTTTGAAATAACTCCTCTGCACTAAAATGATGTTTAAATCCTTGCAAACACTGGAATATAAAAACTCTTGGCAAAGTTGATTTTATACCTTTTTCTTGAAATGTTTGTTTAACTTGATTTAAAGAAATACTCATTATTAATAATAATTCTTAAGTAGTAATTATTTTACAAAATTATAGATTCTATTATTTTTATCAAGGTTTATTTTGTCTATTTTTTTGCTTAACTGATAAAATTTTGATTATTAAGGCAAGAAATTCTGTAACTTGCCAATAATGGAAATGCTAAGTTTACGGTCTAAAATTTATTTGGCTTTAGGCCTTATTTGTATTCCAATTAGTGTTGGTGTAACCGGGTATATGCTTATTGAAAGTGCAAGTTTCTTAGATGCACTTTATATGACAATTACTACTGTAGCTACTGTTGGCTATGGCGAAGTTTTTCAATTATCTGATGCAGGAAGAGTTTTTACAATTTTTCTTATTGTGGGTAATTTAGGAATATTTGCCTACGCATTAACATTGATAAGTAGGTTTTTAATAGAAGGAAACTTCTTTGCTCAATTTAGAATTAATCGTATGAAAACAAAAATAGCCTCCTTAAATAACCATGTAATTGTTTGCGGATTTGGGAGAAATGGGCAAGCTGCTTGCGATATGCTAGCCCTTCACGAGATTCCATTCGTTATTTTGGAAAGTAAAGCAGAATTATTAGAAACGTATCTAAACAAGTCTCACCTGTTTTATTTGAATGATGACGCAACCAAAGATGAAACCTTAATTGAGGCTGGCATAGAAAGAGCTAGAGCATTAATTACAACCTTACCAAACGATGCAGATAATGTTTTTGTAACGTTAACTGCTAAAGGGATTAACTCAGGTTTACTTATCATTAGTAGAGCATCTAATTTTTCTTCTTTTAGTAAACTTAAAAGGGCTGGAGCTTCTAATGTAATTATGCCAGATAAGATTGGTGGAGCGCATATGGCTTCTTTGGTGCTGCGCCCCGACGTAAAAGAATTTGTTGATATATTGTCGGGTCAAGGCGGTGCTGATGTGCAATTGGAAGAATTTTCTGTAGAAGCATTAACTGCTCATTTGGCTGGTAAAAGTATTGTAGATTTAAATATAAGAAAAATGACGGGTGCAAATGTAATTGGGCTTAAAAATGCAGATGGCTCTTACATTGTTAACCCCAATATTAATTTGCCTCTTGAGTCGGGAATGAAACTAATAATTTTAGGTAATTCGGATCAGATTAATCAACTCAAAAAGCTATTGATTGATTAGTTCCTAAATAACAAGCTAGCATCTCCAAAACTTAAAAATCTATAATCATTTGTTACCGCATGATTATAAACAGCTACCCAATCTTTACCAATAAAGGCTGCAACTAGCAATAGCAAAGTACTTCCAGGTTGATGGAAATTTGTTACCAAGGCATTTGTGATTTTAAAATTATAGCCTGGGGCAATGAGCAGTTGAGTAGTGCCATCTAACTCTTGCTTGTTGTTATTTACAACATGCATAATAACCGCTTCAATGGCCTTAATTGGGTCAAAATGTTGAGGTAATTCATAGGGGTCCCATTGCAATACATCAATTTCATCGCTATTAATTTTGCCTACTATTATTTTAACGCCAATCCAATATAAACTTTCTAAACTTCTGAGTGAAGTGGTGCCTACAGAAATAACTGGGCGACCTTCTTTTAAAGCTTGTTGTATAGCTCTTAAACTTTCTAATGATACATAAATTCGTTCTCTATGCATCTCATGGTCTTCCATTTTAATAGCCTTTACCGGCCTAAAGGTACCTGCACCAACATGTAAAGTTAACTCAGTAGTTTCAATGCCCATTGATCTCAATGTTTCAAAAGTTTGAGGTGTGAAATGCAAGCCTGCGGTTGGTGCAGCTACCGAACCTTCTTTTTTTGCATAAGTAGTCTGGTATTGCTCTTTGTCATTCTCTTCGGTATCCCTATTTAAATAGGGTGGAATAGGTAAAATACCTCCATTAATTAGCAATTCTCCAAAGCTTATTTCATTGCTGTTCCAATTAAATTTTATGGTAAATATATCTTCTTCTTTATGTAGTATTTTGGCCTCTAACTGAATGTTTTTGCCTGCAATTAAAATACTTTTTAAAAGTGGTTCCCCCTTCCAACGTTTGGCATTGCCCACCATACAAATCCATTCGCAAACGCCACGTGCATTAAAAATTTGTTCATAATTATTTTTATAGGGCTCTAAACAAAATATTTCAATCTTAGCTCCGCTATCTTTTCTAAAAACAATTCTTGCTTGTATTACTTTGGTATTATTTGTAACCAATAAACTCCCTTTGGGCAATAAATTAGGGATTTCGTAAAATAAATAATCTCTAATGCCTCCGGCTTGATATACCAATAATTTACTTTCATCCCTCTTTTCTAGCGGATATTGTGCAATTTTGTTTGGGTCTAAATCATAGGAATAAGAATCAATGGAAATTTCTTTTGGGTTCATTTCTTCGGGTGTCGAGATAATTTTAATTTCCTTTGAAATCTGGTCTGCGTTTTTCAACAAAGGCTTTCATTCCTTCCTTTTGGTCGTTGCTAGAAAAGCACATGTAAAAATTCTTGCGTTCAAAAAATAATCCTTCTTGTAATCCTGTTTCAAAAGCCTTGTTAACACTTTCTTTTGCTAGGCGCGTAGCCACAGGGCTCATTTGACAAACCTCCTTAGCTAATTTAACTGCTTCGTCCAAATATACCTCTTCGGGTACCACTTTATTTATTAGTCCTGAACGCAAGGCCTCTTCTGCAGAAATAAATTTGCCCGTTAACACCATTTCCATGGCTAAGGCCTTACCTACCGCTCGTGTTAATCGTTGTGTGCCTCCTGCGCCCGGCATAATACCAATTTTAATTTCGGGCTGACCAAATTTTGCAGTTTCAGATGCCACTATCATATCGCAGGTCATCGCTAATTCGCAGCCTCCCCCTAAAGCAAAGCCAGAAACGGCCGCAATAATTGGTTTTTTTGTTTTTCTTATTTGATCCCAAGTCTCAAATTGGTCAATTTTTAGCAAATCAATAGGGGTTCTGCTCTCCATTTGTTTAATGTCGGCCCCAGCCGCAAAAGCTTGTTCATTACCGGTAATTATAATGCAGCGCACATTTTCATCCTCGTCTAAGTCATGCAAAGCCTGCTTCATTTCTAGCATCAATTGTAAATTTAAGGCATTTAACTCTTTAGGTCTATTAAGCCTCACTAGGGCAATGTGCGTTTTAAATTGTGGTTCAACTAAGATATATTCGTAAATCATTTGGAATTTTATTTGAGGAGCAAAAAAAATTAAAATTTCTCAATAACCTACCATTGAGCGATTTCGCAGGCACTTTTAAATAAAATGCGACAGATTTGCATATTTATGTTGCATTTGTTTAAAAAAACCAGATATTTGCAGTCCTTTTGAAGAAAATAATGTCATGAGAGTTTGTGATTTAACCGGTAAGCGCCCTATGGTGGGTAATAATGTGTCTCACTCTAATCGTAAGACCAAACGTAGATTTTATCCTAATCTACAGGAAAAGAAATTCTTTATCCCTGAGGAGAATCGTTGGATTACTCTGAAGATTTGCGGTAAAGCAATAAAAACCATTAATAAAAAGGGAATATCTGCCGTATTGAACGATTATATACGTAACGGCAAAATTTAAGGAGGAAACAGGAAATGGCAAAAAAAGGAAACAGAATTCAAGTAATATTGGAGTGCACTGAGCACAAAACTTCGGGTATGCCTGGAACTTCCAGATATATCACCACAAAAAATCGTAAGAATACTACTGAGCGTATAGAACTTAAGAAGTATAACCCGATTTTGAAGAAACAAACCGTTCACAAAGAAATTAAGTAATCAGTTATGGCTAAGAAGGTAGTTGCTACATTAAAAACCGGAGCAGGCAAGGATTTTGCTAAGGTTTACAGAGCTGTTAAAAATGAAAAAGGCTCTTACTCGTTCAAATCTGAAATCGTACCTAACGATAAAGTTAAAGATTATTTTAAAAAATAATCTTTGGATAAGTACAATATTTAAAAGCATTCTGTTCTGCAGAGTGCTTTTTTTGTTTTAAAACAATGCATAAGTATGGGATTATTTGGCTTCTTTAGCAAAGAAAAAAAAGAGAAATTAGATCTAGGTTTGGAAAAAACCAAGACTAGCCTCTTCGATAAAATTAGTAAAGCATTAGTTGGAAAAAATACTATTGACGATGCCTTTTTAGATAATCTAGAAGAAATTTTAGTGAGCAGCGATGTTGGGATTGAAACCACCTTGCGTATCATAGAAAGATTACAAAAGCGAGTAGAGCAAGATAAGTATGTTGGTGTTTCCGAGCTAAATCAATTGTTAAAGGAAGAAATTGGTAAGCTTTTAGAAGAAAATACCTCAGAAATACCTGTAGATTTCTCAGATTTAAAAGGAATTAAGCCTTACGTAGTAATGGTGGTTGGTGTAAATGGGGTTGGAAAAACAACTACCATTGGTAAAATGGCCAATCAATACAAAAAGGCTGGAAAGAAAGTGGTACTTGGTGCTGGCGATACTTTTAGGGCAGCAGCTGTAGAACAGTTAAAAATTTGGGGTTCGAGAAATGAGGTTCAAGTTATTGCTCATGGGATGAATACAGACCCCGCCTCTGTTGCCTTTGATACGGTAAAACAAGCGGTAGAAATTGGAGCCGACGTTGCCATTATAGATACAGCCGGTAGATTGCATAATAAGGTTGGACTCATGAATGAGTTAAGTAAAATAAAGCGGGTAATGCAAAAAGTTGACCCTACCGCACCACATGAAATATTATTAGTTTTAGATGCAAGTACTGGGCAAAATGCTTTTGAGCAAGCCAAACATTTTACAGCAGCTACAGAAGTGAATGCCTTAGCACTAACAAAGTTAGATGGAACTGCTAAAGGGGGTGTAGTAATTGGTGTGGCAGATCAATTTAAGATTCCGGTGAAATATATTGGAGTAGGCGAGGGCATAGAAGATTTGCAGCTTTTTAATAAACAAGAATTTGTAGATTCACTATTTAATTAAGATTCATGAAAACCAGATCCCTCAAAAAAGATAAGGTTAATATTATTACCCTTGGTTGTTCCAAAAATATAGTTGATAGTGAAGAGTTATACTCTCAACTAAAGGCAAATGATTTTGAAGTAGATCACGAATCTGATAAAGATGATGCAAATATTGTGATTATTAATACCTGTGGGTTTATTGATAATGCCAAAGAAGAAAGTATTAATACCATAGTGCGTTGGGCAGAAGCCAAACAAGCTGGGGAAATAGAAAAATTATATGTAACGGGTTGCTTATCTCAACGCTATATGCCCGAATTGCAAAAGGAAATTCCTGAGGTAGATAAATACTTTGGTACTACTCATTTGCCTCAATTGCTAAAAACGGTGGGTGCAGATTACAAGCATGAATTGGTGGGGGAACGACTAATAACTACCCCTTCTCATTATGCCTACCTAAAAATTTCTGAAGGTTGTGATAGACCTTGTTCTTTCTGCGCCATTCCAATTATGCGCGGAAAACATATCAGTAAAAGTTTTGAGCAAATTGAAGCGGAAGTGAAAGGTTTAGTTAAAAACGGAACCAAAGAACTTTTGTTGATTGCTCAAGATAGCACCTTTTATGGCTTAGATTTATATGGTGAAAGAAAGTTGGCCGAATTATTAAAAAGAATTTCTGATATCAATGGTGTTGATTGGATTCGTTTGCATTATGCCTACCCTTCCCAATTTCCTTTAGAGGCTTTAGATGTAATGGCCGAACGCGAAAATATTTGTAAATATATAGACATTCCGTTGCAGCATGTGAGCGATAATATGCTTAAGATAATGCGTCGCGGTATTACGCGTCAAAGAACCATAGACTTGGTTCAAACCATTAGAGAACGTGTACCTGGTATTGCCATAAGAACCACTTTGATAGCGGGCCACCCAGGTGAAACCCAAAAAGATTTCGAAGATTTGGCAGAATTTGTGACCCAATCGAGGTTTGATCGTCTAGGAATTTTCACTTACAGCCATGAAGAAGGAACCCATGCCGGATCCTTATCAGATGATGTTCCGCAAGATGTTAAAGAAGAGCGTGCTGCAACTATTATGGAGATACAGCAAGGTATAAGTGCCGAGATTAACAAAAGCAGAGTAGGCAATGAATACAAGGTTTTGTTTGATAGAAAAGAAGGTGGTTATTATATTGGCAGAACAGAGTTTGATAGCCCAGAAGTAGACAACGAAGTGCTTGTAGATGCCAAAGAAAATTTTGTAAGAATTGGAGATTTTGCAAATGTTAAAATTGAATCTGCAGAAGATTTCGATTTATATGGCAAGGTAATTCCATCCTAATTATATGAGGCTTTTCGCTAAATATGAGCTTGCACCTTTAGGTTTGATCCCACCCATCGTTTCAGCCTATTTAAAAAGAGAGCCACAATTACATTCTCAAGTTAATTCATGGTTGGATGAAGAAGAATTTGAAAAGTTGATAAGAGAAAAGTCCTTCTCTGAAGATAAACGAAAATCTTTAGTATCTCATTTGCTAAACCAATATAAAATTGCTGGAATAGATGTAGAAAAGCAAAAAAAATTGGTTCAGCAAATAAGCAGTTTGAATGATGCGAATACGTTTACTGTTACAACCGGGCATCAATTAAGTCTTTTTGGCGGAACGCTATTTATGGCGTATAAGATTTTAACCACAATTAAATTGGCCAGAGATTTAAAGCTAAAATACCCGCAACACCATTTTGTGCCTATTTTGTGGTTGGCTTCCGAAGATCATGATTTTGAAGAAATAAAAGGGACTTATTGGCAAGGGAAGCAACTAAACTGGGACCTAGAAACTCATGAAAAAGCAAGTGGGGAAATTCCAACAGAGAGTATTTCCAAAATTGTGAAAATGTTGGGGGCTTCTTTAGAGCAAATGGGTGGAATAGGTAATAATTTAAAGCAATGGATTGAAGATGCCTATTTAGGAAGAGCAACTTTAGGCGATGCCTCAATTGCGTTTTACCACCATTTATTTGGCAAGGAAGGTTTGGTAATTTTAGATGCAAATGCGCCTGCCCTGAAGAAGTATTTGGCTCCCGTAATGGAGAAAGATTTGTTTACAAACACACTTTTCGAAAAGCAGCAAGCTTCTGATAGGATATTGTCAAAGAAATACAAGCTTCAAATCAATGCCCGTAACGGCAACTTTTTTTACTTGCATCCTCAGTTGGGACGAAAGATGTTGAAAAAAGAGAAAGATGCTTTTTTATTAAGTGATTCGGGTATTCAATTTTCTAAGGAGGAAATGTATCATTTAATTCAAACTACTCCTGAGCTATTGAGTCCGAATGTAAATGTAAGGCCCATTTACCAAGAAATTGTTTTACCTAATTTTGCATACGTTGGGGGCCCCGCAGAAATAGCTTATTGGCTGCAGTTAAAACCTTTGTTTGATGCTTGTCAGGTTAATTTTCCAATGCTTGTGTTGCGCTTTATGGCCACGCAAATGGAAGCAGGTTTTGATGAAAAGCTTCAAAAAATTGGCTTTGATAGCAAAGAAATTTTTGGAAGTGAAGAGCAGGTTGGTTCAAAATATTTAGAGAAGGTACAGCCTATAGATTATGCTAAAACTTCCGAAGAAATTGGTTTACAACTTCAAGCTATGTTAGATGCGGTAAAGCATTCGGACCCAGAATTAGCAAAAACACTTTTGCAAATAAAATTAGAAACGAGAGATAATCTTAAGAAGCAAAGTGGGGCATTTAAAAGAGCTTTAGAAAAGAAGGAAGACAAAGGCATTCAAAAAGTTTTGAACCTTCGGTCTAAATTCTACCCTAGTGGCATATTGCAAGAAAGAATTGAAACCGTGCTGCAATACCAATTAAAGGTTGGGTCAGATTGGAACCAACAAATTTTAGAATTGATTGAACCTATGCATCCTGCGATGCACCTGATTCAAATTTGATTCCTTGTTGCAATTGCTGACAAGCCAAATGCCAAATGGCAATACCAGCACTTACTGCAACATTTAAGGAGTGTTTGCTTCCAAATTGCGGAATTTCTAAACAACCATCGCAAAGATTTATTAATTCTTGTTGCACCCCATCCACTTCGTTACCTAAAATAAGTGCGATGGGATAACTGGTTTTGAAGTCAAAATTTTCGAGAGAAATACTATTTTGGGTTTGTTCTAAAGCCAATATTTTAACACCTTCAGCTTTTAAAGTTGTTACTATTTTTTTAGCGTCTTCGATATGTTCCCAAGAAACAGATTCTGTAGCCCCAAGTGCAGTTTTAAGAATTTCTTTGTTAGGTGGTAGGGGTGAAAAACCACAAATGAAAATTTTTTTCACCCTAAATGCGTCGGCTGTCCTAAAAATAGAACCAATGTTAAGTCCACTTCTAATTTGGTCGATAATTAGATAAATATCCGCTTTTGCTGATAACTTGAAGTTTTCGGAACTTAAACGGTATAGTTCTTCGTTTCTTAATTTTTGATTTTGCATATTCGTTTAAAGACCTATTTGGTAGTTATGAATTATTAAATGGTTAAGGTATACAATTAACTAATACTTTACTTTGCAGGAGAATGAATTAAGTTATCTTTGTTAAAAATTAAATTTATGAAACGATCTGAAAACCTAAAAAGTTATGCTAAAATAGGATTATCCCTATTATTTTTAGCATTATCTTTAAATCTCTTTGCCCAAGGCGGAGGGAAAAAATTATCTGGTGGCGTTGCTTTAGGAGTTCCTGTTACTTTCTTTTCAGTAAAGTCTGTGCCAGTTGGTATTTACACTGGTTCAATGCGTTATTCCTTCAATAAGTCTTGGTCTTTAGAAGGTAAATTAAGTGCTAATACTTTCTATGCAAAACCAAATAACCCCGCCAAAGCAACTTTGGATGGTACGGCATCTGATATTGTAAGCTACCGTACCCCAGTTTACAGTTTAAATGCTATCGTTTATTATAATCTTCATACTATATTTGGTTTGAATCGCAAACCTGAAAGCCCTTGGTTACCTTATGTAAATGGCGGGTTTGGTTACAATTGGTACAAACCTTCTGCATCTTATGCAAATGGTGCTTCTACGAGTATGACAGAGTTTGGTAAGCCATACAGAGATTTTCAATTAGGAATTGGTACTCGTTATTATATTAATGCTAATTTAGATTTATATGGTGGAGCAGAATATCATATTGCCGAAACATACTATTTAGATGCCTTAAAAGAAGCAAGTAATCCTGGGTTAGATCAATATTTAAATCTTTATGCTGGAGTTAGTATTAAGTTTGGTGCTAAGCCATGGGATAATTTAATTGATTGGAATCATAAAAACATAGAAGATCCTAAGGAATCTCCTAAAGATTATGCTAAGTGGTCTGCAGATGCAAATATTGGCTTGCCTGTTCTGTTTTCTCCAGTGGGTGGTTATAACCTAACTGGTATGTTTGGTTTAGGTGTTCGCCGTTCATTTAGTAGTTCTATGGGTTTAGGTTTAAATTATAATTATGGACATTTCTCAGGAGATCAAACAACTGTTCCAGCAGCCCCTGCAGGAACCCCAGAGGCTGTTAAGGAGTATGTAACTAAAATAAGCCAAATTACTTTACGTGCATATTTTAACCTACGTAATTTGGCTGGTGAGCCAGAAACTAGAAGAGATTGGAATCATTACGCTATTTTAGGTGGTGGTTATATAACAGCTAAAGGTAGTGCAACATTTGCAAATGGTTCATCAACTACTGATGCTGAATTATCTCAAAGGCCAGGGATTCAAAATATTGTGATTGGATACCAGGCTAGAAAATATATTAACCCTATGTTTGATTTTGTTGCTGGAGCAGATTTTAGCTACAACCAATCTAAATGGTTGGATCAGGGTGGTGTTAAACCAACTTTAAATAATCATTTATATTTAAATGCAGGTATCACCTATAAAATTAAAGCGAGCAAAGACCGCGAGCATATTGATTGGGCGTATGGTTCATACAATAATTTTACAGATAGGTCAACTACTGTAGAACAGGTTCCTGTTATTGCCCCAGTTGTAGAGCAACCTAAAGTAGATCCTAATTTGGCGGTTGCCCCTGCAGTGGAGCCAACGCCAGCCCCGGTTGTAGAACCAACTCCAACTCCAGTGCCAACTCCAGCACCAACCCCAACCCCAGATGTAGTTGCTGTTGAGCCTGTAAAACAAGCACCTACAGAGCCTAAGCCAGTGGTAAGCCCAGCGCCTAAACCAACCCCAGTGCCTGTTAGAGGCGAAGTTGGTCCTCCGCCAAGTAAATACAATGTTATTGTAGCATGTTACAGTGTAAATAAACTTAGTGTAGCCAGAGCTAACCAACAGCGTTTAGAAAGAAAAGGATTTTCACCTAGCATATATAGAAGTACAATGGCTTCTAAATTGTTAAGAATGTCTGTTATTTCTACTGATGATAGAAGCGAAGCAATTACAACTTTGCGCAGAGCGCGTAGAGAGGTTGAACCTCAAAGTTGGATTTATATATACAATGCACAGTAATCTGTAGATAACTGTAGGTCATTAAGTAAAGAGTTCTCATAAGTTGGAATTAACTTAGCTGCATCAAATAGGCTAAGATCCAACTTATGAGAACTTTACTTTTAATAACAATTTGTTTATTGCTAACAGGTACGCAACTCTGGGCTCAAAAAGAACCCAAGATGCCTGCTAATAGCCGATCTAAAGAGAAGTTGCCTTCTCCAGATATGAGTGTTATTTATGGTAAACCAAACACGCCAGAATTAGAGAAAAAATCGGTTAAAGACACGGTAAATATTATTCCTCCTTCTACTTACAGCAGGTTTTCAGCGGGTTTAAATTATGGAATTTCATTTTATTCGGGTGATGTGCCAGCTGATGCAATTTTCCCAGGATACGGTGGTTTTATTAAATATTCATTTAGTCATGTAATGGGATTTAGGGCTCAATATCTGCATGGAAAGCTTTCTGGAGGTCCAACCGTGGCAGATCCAATTTATAATTCTTGGTTTACAACTAATGTAAATACATGGAACCTTCAATTCTTATTAAATATAGGAACTGTGGATTTTAGGAAGAGTTTCCCTCGTGATAATTTTTATTTGGGATTTGGTGGGGCTTTTCAGTACCTAAACGGGCAACGCGAAAATGCAGACACGGCAGGTAATTTATTGAAATACAATGAAAGAATTTTCTCTGTACCCTTATCAGTTGGTTATAAAAGGAAGGTGAGTCGTAATATTGATGTTGGGCTTGAAGCAACTTACCTCCTTGGTGCCAGTGATCAATTGGATTTGTTAGTTTCGCCTATTAGGCCTAGTGAGGGCAACGGCTATTTAACTGCAACCATTACCTATAATATAACAACTGCCAAAAAACCTAAGCATATAGATTGGTATAATCCTAT
>JBIKKC010000212.1:0-4116 GCA_044360615.1 Bacteroidia bacterium
CATGGTGTTTAGGCGTTGAAAAATGGTAGTAATCATCTATACGTTTTAAAAAAGCCAAAGAAGGTTTTTCATAAATGCCCATGGTTCTATCGCCTTGCACATTGCTATGGCCGCGCACCGGACAAGTGCCTGCTCCTGGCTTGCCAATGCTGCCTTTCATAAGCAATAAGTTAACCACTTCTTTAATGGTATCTACCGCATTTTTGTGTTGTGTTAACCCCATGGCCCAGCAGGCAATAATTTTCTTCTTTACTTTTAAGACATCAATCACTTCCTCAAATTGAGCTTCGCTTATACCACATTGGTTTAACAAAAATGCAATATCTTGCTTTAAAATATGATTGCGAAAATCGTTAAAGCCAAGGGTCTCCTTACCAATAAAATCAGCATCTAATACAGTTCCAGGTGCCTTATCTTCTTCTATTAACAAACGCTTTTCTATGGCTTGAACCAAAGCCAAATCGCTATTGATTTTAACTTGCAAAAAGATATTGGTTAGTTTAGCTTTAATACCCAAAGCTCCTTTTACTGTTTGCGGATTGCTAAATGCCAATAAGCCTGTTTCTGGCAGCGGATTTACCGATATGATAGTACATCCATTTTCACTAGCTTTTTGCAAAGCAGTGAGCATACGCGGGTGGTTGGTACCTGGGTTTTGGCCTAAGATAATAATCACCTCCGACTCATAAAAATCTTCAAGGGTAACAGAGCCCTTGCCAATACCAAGGCTTTCGTTAAGGGCAACACCACTGCTTTCGTGACACATATTAGAGCAGTCGGGTAAATTATTGGTGCCATATTCGCGCACAAACAATTGGTATAAGAAAGCAGCTTCATTGCTGGTTCTGCCAGAGGTATAAAATACTGCCTCATCTGGTGAAGCCAATTCATTTAAATGGTTAGTAATTTTTTGATAAGCACCTTCCCAACTTATCGGTTGGTAGTGCGTAGCACCTTTAGCCAAAAACATAGGTTGGGCAACCCTACCCTTTTTGCCAATTTCATAATCATTTAGTAGAGATAACTCATATACAGAATTTGCTGCAAAAAAAGCAGCATCTAAACGCTTACTAGTAGCTTCCTCGGCAATGGCTTTTGCGCCATTTTCGCAATATTCTGCAAAAGCAGAACGTTCGTCATCTGGGTCGGGCCAAGCACAACCAGGGCAATCAAATCCATCCTTTTGGTTAAGCTTAAACAAAGCCTTGGTGCCACGTACAGGACCCATTTCACTAAACACATGCTTTAGGGCATTTACCACAGCAGGCATACCCGCAGCAACCTCCTTTACTTCTGTAAGCTTAATATCCAGTAAGGTTTCTGGGTTTTCTGCGTTTGGAATTTTCTCTACATCTTTACTCATCTAACACACCGCATTAGGATTAGGATAATTATCGCTTTGGTCTTCGAAGGTATTATCTATACACACAAAATCTTTTTCAAGCAGCAAAAACACCTCTTTGCCATTGGGCAACAACATTTTGTGTTGGTATCCTATTTCATCGGTTTGAACCCATGCAGATGCGATAGTTTCTGGCACTAGAAAACGGATGGTTTGATTTGAAAATTCTACTGTTAAATTTTCGCAAGAAGCGCGTTGTAACTCATAGGTTAGCGTTCCAAGCAGTAGTTCGGTTTGTTCGCTCACCAATCCTGTTTCACCAAATAATGCTACCTCAGATTTACTTAAACGATAGCGCACAGAATTCCCTTTAATTCGAATTTTCATAGCTGCAAGATAAGAAATTCAAGTTTGGGTAACAATCATAAAAAAGTAAGTAATCGAGAAGTATTAGTAAAAAGTGAACCATGTAAAAATCTTATAAATAGGAAAAATAGTTTAAATTCCATTGAAGAAAAAGCATACTTTATTTTCAACTTTACTATTTTTCAGGATAAATAAAAAAACGGAAAATGGTACCACAAAAAATAGCCAGAAACATCTCAATTACAGATGAATCTGTAATCAGTAAAATCTTCCTCATTCGGGGTAAAAAGGTAATGTTAGATAGAGATTTAGCCGAAATGTATGGTGTAGAAACAAACCAACTAAAGCGTCAAGTAAAAAGGAATATTGACCGTTTCCCTTCTGATTTTATGTTTGAAATGAACAATGACGAATTTCAAAATTGGAGAAGCCAATTTGGCATCTCCAAAAAAGATAAAATGGGTTTACGTTATGCCCCATTCTGTTTTACAGAGCAGGGAGTGGCAATGTTATCTAGTGTTTTAAATAGTGATGAAGAATCCCCTAATTAGCCCAAACCTTTGAGCAGGGCATGAATACAATCTACCATATTAACGATAGCGCACAGAATTCCCTTTAATTCGAATTTTCATAAAAGCAAGATAAGTTTTTAGTACTTAATTCCTATTCAATTGAATAAATCAATTGCACAAGTTTAATCGATCTTGAGAAACTTGTTATAATACAATTGCTTTCCCTCCTTATTGTTTACATTTACTAAATATACCCCTTGTTGTAAATTGGGTAGGTTCACATAGGTACTCCCAACACAATTTATTTCCACCACCGTTTTGCCTTGCATGTCATAAAGGGTTATGTTAAAGGCTTCTCCAAAAGGCAATTCAAACCTTAGTTCATCTTTAAATGGATTGGGGTAAATTTGGTATTGAGGGTAATTGTTTTTGGTTTCTATATCACCATTACTATTGGTTCTAAATACATAGGTACGGTATTCATTTAATGTTTTATTATAAATTCTTCCTGAACCAAAATATCCTCCTAGCATAGATTCTCCCACACTTTGTATTTCAACGCCTTCTTTAAAGGGTTTTTCCCACACTACATTTAGATTACTATCTAACTTTAACAAGGAGGTTCCTGCTAAAACCAAACCATTGTCTTTTGTAGCGGCTATACTATTGTAACGTTTGTTGATTGGTGTAAGGGAAACTGAATCTCCTTTTGAATTGAAGCGAATTAAAAAATAACCCACCAAAAGTCTTCTAGGAGTGTCATCAATATCAACCAACATATAATATGAGCTATCTTTCTTTGTCATCTCTAAATAGTTTGAATAATACTCAAGATTTTTACTGTAGGCTTTTGTTTCTAACAATTTTCCGAGGGTGTCGATTCTTAGTACGGTAATTTTTCCCCAACCATTCTCCGAGCAAAAAAGCATAATAGAATTATCCTCTTTATTCAAATAAACTTTTCTGGCCATGGCATTCCAAGGTAAAGGGTATTCATACTTACCTAGGGTGTCGCCGTTCAAGGATCTATATTCTATAGCTGGGTAATATTTTCGATACCTTGGAAATGCATAACCTGCTGTTAATATTTTATTTTTTATTACTTTGTCACAAAAGATATTAGTTAAATAAGTACCTGTGATAGTTCTAATTTTTAAGTGAAATTTTCCGTACCTATCAATATTATAAAAATTAACAGTTGTGGGGAAAGAATTAGCTATTCCAATTAAAAAGTGCGTTTTTGATTCATCATAAGAAATTAAATCTTCAAATCCACCAACAGAATAACCATGATTAAATTCAGCTTGTAATTGTCCAAAATTATTGAATTGATAAAATTGTTGTGAACAATTCTTATCGCCAATTAAAAACAGATTTTGATTTGAAATTTCTACTATTTTGGTAAAGGATACATTACAGGGAAATATCATGGGCTCCGATTCCCATTCAAAAGATTGTGTAAATCCTTTGAATGGGAAAACAAGGCAAAAAACACCCCAAAAATAAAAGGAGCTTTTTGAAAACATTCGGCTATTCAATAACAAGTTTAAATGCTTACTTTTTTTAAAATCAACAACTACAAAATTTGTGTTGGCTGTTGGTTGTTGGTTGATGGTTGTTGGTTTTCATGGATAGGTTATTTACTGCAAGTTAATTAAAATTTTAGCCAATTCGAATTAATTATTTGTAACCAAAAAGAATATCTAAAGTCCTAATTAGCCCAAACCTTAGTGCCTTCGGTGCAATTGGTGCAGATATCTATTTCTTTTCTTGAGCGCAAAATGGCCGATCTAAAATTATTATAGGCCTCACCTTTCCATACGGCCTCAAAGCTTTCTTTGCTTACATCTCCAAACCTATGTGTAGCATCTTTATCAAAACAACAAGGCACTACCA
>JBIKKC010000213.1:0-4114 GCA_044360615.1 Bacteroidia bacterium
GCGCCAACAAATTGGGGAGAGAAATTCAAAACAAGTATAAAGTATGCTTGCCCGATGTAGCTTTAGCGAAGGCGGGAACTAGGAACTATGAAGTATGAAGTATGAAGTATGAAGTATGAAGTATGAAGTATGAGTTAAGAGGTGTATTATTTTAGATCCTCATACTTCATAGTTATTACCTCATAGTTATTACGCTGTTCTCGTTTCCGCTTCTTTATGTATTTTCTTAATTAAGCCTTGCAACACATTGCCAGGTCCGCATTCTACAAAGTGAGTAGCGCCATCGGCAACCATGGCTTGAACCGATTGGGTCCATTTTACAGGCGCGGTTAATTGAGCTACTAAATTTTGTTTAATTTCATTAACATCTGAAACTGCTTTAGCCACTGCGTTTTGGTAAACAGCGCAACTTGGCGTGTTAAAGTGTGTGGCATGTATTGCCGCTTCTAACTCTATGCGTGCTGGCTCCATTAAGGGAGAATGGAAGGCACCACCTACTTGTAAAACCAAAGCACGTTTTGCACCGGCAGCTTTTAATAGTTCACAAGCTTTATTTACACCCACAATACTGCCAGAGATAACAAGTTGTCCAGGACAATTATAATTTGCTGCTACCACAATACCTTCGGTTACGCTTGCACAAATTTCTTCTACTTTAGCATCTTCTAAGCCTAGTACAGCAGCCATTGTAGAGGGTTCCAACTCACAGGCTTTTTGCATGGCCATTGCCCTTGCATATACTAATTTTAAACCATCTTCAAAAGATAAAGTACCATTGGCAACAAGCGCGCTAAACTCCCCTAAACTATGCCCTGCCACCATTGCTGGAGCAAAGTTGCTCAATGTTTTTGCTTTAATAACAGAATGTAAGAATATAGCTGGTTGTGTTACCCTAGTTTGCTTCAGATCTTCATCAGTGCCAGTAAACATTAAATCTGTTATACTAAAACCTAATATTTCGTTGGCTTGGTGAAATAGGTTTTTGGCTAAATCATTAGTTTCGTATAGGTCTTTACCCATTCCAACAAATTGGGCTCCCTGCCCAGGGAATACATAAGCTTCTTTCATTCCAAATAGTATTTAATTCTCGGTAAATTCTCCCATAAGAGAGAATTTATGAATGCGTTGATTAACTAATTCTTCTGTTTTTATTTTTTGCAATTTTTCTAGCTCTTGTTGAACCGTATTTTTAAAGGTAACAAAGGTTGCCACTGTATCATTGTGCGCTCCTCCAAGAGGTTCAGGAATTACACCATCAATCAATTTGTTTTTAAGCATATCGATGGCAGTTAGCTTTAATGCCTCTGCGGCTTTTTCTTTATGTTCCCAACTACGCCATAAGATAGAGGAGCAAGACTCTGGAGAGATAACAGAATACCAAGTGTTTTCCAACATGAGTACTTTATCACCAACACCAATGCCAAGCGCCCCGCCACTTGCACCTTCTCCAATAATTACACAAATAATGGGAACTTTCAACACACTCATTTCATACAGATTGCGTGCAATGGCTTCACCTTGACCACGCTCTTCGGCTTCAAGTCCTGGAGAAGCACCAGGGGTATCAATTAAGGCAATAACTGGAATTTGAAACCTTTCGGCCATTTTCATTAAACGCAAAGCTTTTCTATATCCCTCTGGGTTTGGCATTCCAAAATTGCGAAATTGTCTTTGCTTGGTATTTCTGCCTTTTTGTTGCCCAATCACCATAACACTATTCCCATTTAAGGTTGCAAAGCCACCCACCATAGCTTTATCATCCTTAACCGTGCGATCGCCGTGTAACTCAATAAAGTTATCGAAACAGTTCTCAATATAGTCTAAGGTATAAGGCCTTTCTGGGTGACGGCTAATTTGAACCCTTTGCCAACCAGTAAGTTTTCCATACACCTCTTTTTTGGTTTCAAGAATTTTGGCTTCTAATTCAGCCATTTGTGCACTCATGTTTACTTTACCTTTTTCGTGCACTTTGCTTAATTCAGCAAGCTGGTCTTCAAGTTCTTGTATTGGTTTTTCAAAATCAAATGTTGACATACGTATTAATTATTCAGCCTTTAAAGCCAAGGTGCAAGTTTAAGGATTAAGAGGTATTTTCAAAAATAATTAAAAAGCGCTTGACAACTCGCGCTATAATTCTATATTTGCACTCCCTAAAAGGAAAATGGTGCGGTAGTTCAGCTGGTTAGAATACCTGCCTGTCACGCAGGGGGTCGCGGGTTCGAGTCCCGTCCGCACCGCAAAAGCCTCTGAGCAATCAGGGGCTTTTTTATTAATAGATATGCATTTTGTTTATTTATTATATTCTAAAGACTTTGATTCATTTTATATAGGTTATACAAAAAACCTAGAGGTAAGGCTTGACCAACATAATAGTGGTTTAACCAAGTCAACAAAGGCAAAAAAACCTTGGGTATTGGTTTATACTGAATCGTTTGCCACCCAATTGGAGGCACTAAAACGAGAACGTTTTTTAAAATCACAACGTAATAAATCATTTTATAAAAGATTGGCAAATATTTAAGGTCGCGGGTTCCCCCGAGTACTCGGGGCGTCCGCACCGCAAAAGCCTCTGAGCAATCAGGGGCTTTTTTTTTGCTTTTAAACCGCTTCCCCAACTACAAATGTACTTCCGCCTATAAAGATAAAATCATCAGCGGCAGCAGCGGCTTTGGCAGCGTTTACCGCCTCCATTACGCTTGGGTAGGTTTTACCCTTTAAGTCAAAACTAGCAGCACTAGCTTGCAACTCGTTTTCGTTTAAGGCGCGTGGGATATTAGCCTTGGTAAAATAATAGGTGGCTGTTTTGGGTAATAGGTTCAAAACTTTAGTAATGTCTTTGTCTTTTACCATGCCTATTACAATATGTAAGATAGTATACTTTTGCTGTTTTAATTGGGCTAAAATATATGCTATGCCATTTACATTGTGGCCAGTATCTGCAACCATCATAGGCGATTGCTGCAATATTTGCCATCTTCCCATGAGTTGGGTATTGGCTTTTGCATGTTCTATACCTAACCTAATATGTTTTTCATTTAGTTTGAACCCAAGTTCTATTAATTCTAAAGCTGCGGTTAATACAGTAGCTATGTTTTTTTGTTGGTAAAATCCTGGCAAATCGCAAAGCATGTTTTTCCAATATTCCCCACTTCTAAAAGAGGCATCGAAGGCAGCAGTGCGAAAGCTGCTTTTAAAGTATAATAAACTTACTACTTGGGTAGAGAGTATTAATTTACTCTTGCAGTGTTTCGCCTTTTCTTGAAAAACAGGATAGGTTTCTTCATCAAACTCACCTATCACAACAGGAACTGCAGGCTTTATGATGCCTGCTTTTTCAAAGGCAATCTTGGGTAGCGTATCCCCCAGCATATCCATATGGTCCCATCCAATATTGGTGATAACTGAAAGCTCCGGCGTAATAATATTAGTAGAATCTAATCTACCTCCTAAACCAGTTTCTATAATAGCAATATCTACTTTTTCTTCTTTAAAATAATGCAAGCTTAGCGCAAAACTCCATTCAAAGAAGGAGGGTGCAATGCTTTCAAATGAGGTTTTATAAGCATCTACAAAAGCAATAACAGTTTCTTCTGAAATCATTTTGCCATTGATGCGAATGCGCTCTCTAAAGTCTTTTAAATGAGGCGATGTGTATAGCCCAGTTTTATACCCTGCCTCCTGAAAAATAGAAGCAAGCATGTGGCTACAAGAACCTTTGCCATTGGTGCCTGCCACATGTATTGTTTTAATTTGTTTATGAGGATTTCCTAATACCTCGCATAGTGCAATGGTATTGGTTAAATCTTTTTTATACGCTGCACTGCCTATGCGTGTAAACATAGGCAGTTGTTGGTATAAGTAATCCAGCGTTTCCTGGTAATTCAATGCTATTGTTAATTTCGCTTTAGGCTAATTATGCTTCGAAATTAAAGCGAGAACTTACAACTTCAAAATTAATCTTTATTGCTGGTACCTAAAGAGAACTGTCATGGTACCATATTGTTGCTCTGGCGCATCTTCTTTTACTGAAAATTTAGCACGCATGGCACCTTCTTTTGCTTTGGCCAGTAGGTTTGGATCCGTGGTTGTACTGCCTACCTGGCCAGGTACTGCT
>JBIKKC010000214.1:0-4099 GCA_044360615.1 Bacteroidia bacterium
TTCCAGAGCAACTAGAACTGTTACCAGCAATTATTGTAGAAGAGGTAAAGAATACACCCACTAAACGAGGATTAGCATTTAAAGAATCTAAAGAAACTAGGTTGCTAATCGCATTATTATTGATTACTTGATTTGCAGAAGCCGCTGCATTGTAAATACCCACTATGGCAGCAGTTGTACTATTGCCATAAGAGAACAAATCTCTAATGGTGTTATTCGTAACAGTATTATTATTAAATACAGTAAGACCAATTCCATTCATATTGGTTCCTGCAGATGCATTCCAATAATTTGCCAAATTGGTAATGGTATTACTAGAAATGGTGTGAATGTTAGAAGAACTTACCGCAATACCGTTAACAGATGAAAACGGCCCAAGATTGGTGTTGTTAGAACTCCAAGTATTTAAATTGGTAATGGTATTATTGTTAATGGTAGCTGCACCAGAGGCAGATACAATTCCCACAATACCAGTAGCAGCGCCGGTCATAGAGGTGCCACTCCAGGTTCTATGGTAAAAATCTCTTATTGTATTGTTGGTAACCAATTGACCATTTGTAAATGATTGCAAGCTAATACCACAAATAACTGCAGTTGCAGCACCCGAATGAGGCCTATTACTATTGCTAAACAAGTTACCTATGTAATTATTAGAAATATTAGAGATAGCGCCTGTAGTATTAATACCATATAAAGAAGTATTTGCTGGTGTAGAGGCATTAAGATTAACTGGGTTATATGTAGTAATACCACTCCAAACTGAAATAGAGTCTACTAGATTAGGACCACCAATCTGATTCCATCTAACATTTTGAGTTGGTGTTGAATTTGCTAAACCTATAGCAGTAAAGGCAGAAAATGATGGCGTTCCTGTATTATTGGAACGGGTGTAAATACTTCTAAAAACATTAGAATCTATATTACACAATCCATTACTATTACCTCCATAATACATACCTCCAAACTGAAAGCTAATATTAGCATAGTTGGCCACATTGGCCATTAAATTTCTGCGGATATTTGTATTGGTGTTGTGAAACAAATACATACTGAACCAATTTCCACCAGTAATATTATCAAAACGTATATTATTGGTATCTGTTGCATGTCCAAAAATATTGTCTTCAACATCCACAAAACCAGTGCTGGTATACAAGGCATAGGTAAATGGATTACCACCCGTATACCACATATTACCAATTCTATTTCTTGAAACATTTGCACCAGCGGTGGTTGCACTTCCGCTATACCATATAATATACTGTGTGGTATTATGGTTAATGGCTTGTCTTGGCTCGCCTGCCACAGAGGCCATGCGCGGCGCAGTACCGCCAATCCAATTTTCTACAATCTGATTACCGAAACTATTGGCATTTGCTGCATTAAAATAAACTGCCGAATAAGGGAAAAATGTTTGACCAGCAGGTGCAGGGAAGTTTGCAATAGTATCATAAAAACTATTTCTGCTAATGTTAAACAAACGACCATTTCCGGTATTTAAACTACTGATATGAACACCTATTAATGAATATCCTAAAATCTCATTTGAATCAACCGTTCCCCAATCGTTTTGAGCGGTTAAAGATTGTCCGTCAAAAACAACTGCACAGCCATATCTTGCTGTACCTACTCTACTAAATCTATTAGCCCTTACTGTGATAGAGTCATTTCCGGCACCAAAAGCATTAGTAGTTCCACCCACCCTAAGTAAACCAGGAATAGGCGCAGTAAAATAGTTTGTAGAATTGTTTGCACCTCTTATCAAAGTATTACGAACGATAACCTGACGTGCATCTTGTCTAATATGAATTACCACAGAATTAGCCGCAATACTTCTGTTCTCTATGGTTAATGATTGATTTGTGTCAGTTGGTAACTGACGTCCATCAATTCTAACCCATCTTGAACCAACAAAATCTAATACAGCATTTGCATTGTTATCAAAAATGTACGGATTTGCGCCAACAGCAGGCTTAATAGTAATGGTAGCATTTGGACCTGCACCAATTATATTACCTAGACTTATTGGAAAACTTTCACCAGTACCTGTAGTATAAAAAGAATCTATTAATTGAAGGGTTACATGCGAGTTCACTCCTCTTGAAGTTAAATCTACAAAAGCAGCAGACAAGGTTGGGTAAGTTGCAGGTCCCGAAGTACCCACAAAATAATTACCAGACATTGGCGGTGCTAAATCTCTTCCCGCACCTGGATTAGTAGTTGGCACTGGAGTTCTTGACGTTCCACCCACTGTAACAGAAGAAAGGGCTGCATTAAAGGTAGTTGGGAAAGTTGCATTGGCTGCAACATCATACGCCAACCAAAAATAAGAAGTATCGCCAGTTGCAAAAGTACCCTGTATAGGTAAATTGCCATTAAATTGAAGACTTCCGCTTGGGTTATTAACTGTTGTTCCAAATTGGTTAGCAGTTGAAAAACTAGGGTTAGAACCCGTAAAATAACACTTAGCGTTACTAATGCCAGAAACACTAGTGGTACCCGTAGTAGAAAAAGTAAGATTACTAATATTAAGTGGATTTGCTAATCCAGCAGTTGCTACTGCAACTCTAATCATAGGATTGTTAATACTTCCAAGTCCAACACCTGTTGTAATTGGTTGGGTAACTAAGGTAGTATTGTAGGCCATAGAAGAAACACCAGCAACGGTAATTTCATCCATAAAAAAGTCATTCCACCAGTCTGTATTTGCTCTAAAGAAAAAATGTAAATTTGGGCTAGATACAAATGCTGCAGGAACTGCGTAGGTATAATTAACCCAAGCACCATTAGCGGTAGTAATTGGATATCTTGTATTGTGCGCATAAACGCTATCCATTGGAACAGCAGTTGCACGGTTATTGGTTGTGTTTACCCAAACAGACATTCTCATCTCAGTTGAAGCAGCGCTATTAGTATGCCTAAGCGCCCAAAAAGAAACTACCAAACCATTTCCCGGAGTTAAAGCTGCTGTAGAAACAGAAGGGGATACTAACCAACAAACCCCAGGCACATTTTGATTGTATGAATTATACCAAGCCATACCCGAACCTGCATAAGGCCCTCCTGTGTAAGGTGCAGAAAATTGAGTAGTAGTGGCTCTTGCCCAAGTCATAGTTCCAGCTTCTACTTGGTTAACCCAGCCTGTTCCTAGGGGAGCAGCAATGGTGTCAAAATTGTTCTGTATTAAAACCTGTGCTTTCCCTATAAAAGAGAAAAACAACAAAAACAGAAAAACAAAAAGCTTAGAAAAAGTCTTAGCTTTTGCATTTAAGGTGTAACGTTTATTCATATATATATTATTAGTTTTAAATTAATTTACTGCTAGTACCTATTGCTAAAATTTTAAATCTTAACAACCGTTTTAAGACTAAAAAAAATCATATTTCTAGGATTTTCTTGGGCTCTAATTAAGAGAAAGTAAAGATAAATACAAAATAAAATGAGAAAAAAGGGAAAAGCACGTGATTAAAATTTAATTAAAGCCCTGATTTTCTATAACTTAAAATTAACAAGTTATACACAAAAAAGGGCTTGCCATTTCTGGCAAACCCCTTACAGTATGAAATTTTTACAGTTAATCTACCTTTTGGATCTTAGTAGTTTTAATTGTATTTCCAATATTTACTCTCACAATATAAACTCCTGAAGTTAATAGGTTCAAACCGTTAAGATTTACATATTGTGAACCCGAAACAATTGCACTGTTTTGCGAAGCAACTGTTCTTCCCATAATATCTACAACCTCAATTTGAGCCATACCTTGATCGGCAGCAGTTATGAAAATGCCTGTACCTTCTTCGCTAAACGGATTTGGATAAACCACAATACCTTCTTCTATTGTTTCTGAGATACTCACAGAAACTGTATTTGAATACGTTGTAGTTCCATCAAAATCTTCTTGAACCAAACGGTAATAAAGCACATTAGAAGCACTAAATGGCTGCGCATCTGTGTAGGCATAGTTTCTAATAGTTTTGCTATTACCTGCTCCTTTAACGAAAGTAACTTCAGTAAAATCTACGTTGTTTAAAGAACGCTCTAAAATAAATCCTTTGTTATTGGTTTCAGAGCTGGTTGTCCAACTCAATTGGGCATCTCC
>JBIKKC010000046.1:0-12627 GCA_044360615.1 Bacteroidia bacterium
GGAAGCATTGGCGATGCAACAGATAATATCTCATCTGGCCAAGGTTTCTTGGTATTTGTAGCTAGTGGTTCTAATTACACAAATGGTTCCATCACCGTTGATGAATCTGATAAAGTTACAAATAATGGAGGTTCTTTTTTTAAAACCGACTTGAAAAACCTTTTAAAAATAAGCATGAAGTATGACACAAATAATATAAACAACACTTTCATTCATTTTAGAGACCAGGCTACCGCATTTTTTGATCCAGCCTATGACGCCCCTAAGCTTAATAATCCTGGGGTAAATTTAGCCTCAAAGGATGAGCATGGCAATTATTACTCAATTAATTCATTGCCTTTAAACGATTTAAATAACACCAAAAAAATTCCATTATCAGTGATTAACTCTGCAGAAGCCTCATATACTTTAGAATTTAATGAAGTAAACTCTTTTGATGGTTTCGAAATCTATTTGGAAGATAAGTTTACCAATACATCTTCTTTATTAACCGAAGGAATGAAGTATGCCTTCACTTTAAGTTCTGATAAAGCTAGCACTAATGACGGTAGGTTCAACCTAATAATTACAAATAAAATAACAGGTTTAGCCAATCAAACTTTAACAAAGCACCTTGCGCTTTTCCCAAATCCTACAAGCGATAAAATTACACTATATCTCAATAATACCAGTAGTAGTGAATTCAACTTTGAAATTTACAACCAATTGGGAGCCCAGATTAAAGCTGGTAATTTAAACTTTAATACTAACGGATCGCAAAGTATTGGTGTAGAAGAACTTAATACAGGCGTTTATTATATCAAAGTTTACAATGCAACCGCTACCCAAACCATCAAATTCATTAAATAAACCATTAAAACCTTAAACCTATTAATTAAAATCAACATGAAAAAGTATATCAAACACTTAAGCCTTTTGGCAAGCATATTATTCACTTTATCTTTTGCTGCAATGGCACAACCTGGATTTGACGATGATGTAGAAGATACCCCTATTGATGGGGGTATTGGTTTACTAGTTGGCGCTGGAATTGCTTATGGCCTTAAAAGAGTGTATACATTAGGTAAAGAAGAGAAGCAAGATGCTTAGTTTACTGAAAGAGAAGATGTACATTTTGTGGTGGAACTTCTTATTCGTTCTGCTAGGTTTGCTTATTATAGGTCTATTGCATGCCTATATCTTTCAGTTGGTAAACTTCTGTGTACACGAAGTAAGCCTAATGGAAGATGTTGGAAGTGAAAAAGAATTCCAAAAAAGGGGTGCCACTAAAATCACTAAATCAGGAAGGTTAATAACGCAAGTTTATGAATTAGGTTCAAGCGCACTGTATAAGCAAGATGAAGCCCATTTAAATGCAATCATCATTCTATTGCTGGGTTTACTCCTACCTTTTTTACTTATTATTGCCTATACCTTATTTACCCAAGCTAGTTTACTAGCGGTAAATAGAAATGTCTGCTTGGCAATTATCTCGCTATTTGCCATTTCAGGAATATTTTATATTGAGTTGCTCCAGTTTATACAAGATGGTAATGGTTCTGGGTTTCTTTTCGCAGCTTTGCCTTCGGTTCAACTTACTTTCTTTTATTCCTTCTTTGTTTCCATGCAACCTAAAGAATTAAATAGTCCGTATTATAGGTCTAAGACTGAGTTGATTATTGAAGATTTAGAAAGCTAACTATTTTTTTAGAAAAATACGGCAATTTGAACCTAAAAACATTTGCATGTCAATAATTTAGCCGTATATTTGCCCGCTTTTATTAGCGAAAGGAGATTATTTTATTGTCAAACATCATTAACCAAAACACACCAACACCAGATCAAAATTTTGATTGGAGTATGGACAAAGCCGGATTTGGCGGCTACTCGCAAGAGGAACACCAAACGTTAGCCTCTCTTTATGAGAACACCTTAAATGCCTTCAACGAGAAGGAAATTGTTAAAGGTACTGTAGTAGGTTTTACCGAAAAAGAAGTGGTATTAAACATTGGATTTAAATCTGATGGTTTAATTGCCCGCACTGAGTTCCGCGATATGCCGGATCTTAAAGTTGGTGATACTGTAGAAGTATTGCTTGAAACCAAAGAAGACCCTAATGGTCAGCTAATTCTTAGCCGTAAAAAAGCAATGAGTGAGCGCGCTTGGGAACACATTCTTGAAGCCCACGACAATGACGTGGTAGTTAATGGATTTGTTAAAACCCGCACCAAAGGTGGTTTAGTGGTAGATGTTTTCGGCATCGACACTTTCCTTCCAGGTTCACAAATCGACACTAAGCCTATTAAGGATTACGATGTGTACGTAGGTCAAACCATGCCTTTTAAAGTGGTTAAGGTAAATCATGCCTTCAAAAATGTAGTTATCTCTCACAAGGTATTGATTGAAGAAGATATCGAAAAACAAAAAGTAGACATCTTATCTAGACTAGAAAAAGGTCAGGTATTAGAAGGTACCGTGAAGAACATGACCTCATTTGGTGTGTTCATCGACCTTGGAGGTGTAGATGGATTATTACATATCACAGATATTTCATGGGGACGTATCAATCATCCAGAAGAAGTGCTACAAATGGATCAAAAGATCAATGTGGTAGTATTAGATTTTGATGATGAGAAGAAGCGTATCTCACTTGGTTTAAAACAATTGGGTGCTCACCCTTGGGATTCTTTAGCAGAGAACTTAGCCGTTGGTGCTAAAGTAACTGGTAAAATTGTAAACATCGCAGATTATGGCGCATTCTTAGAAATTGCTCCAGGTGTTGAAGGTTTAATCCACGTGAGCGAAATGAGCTGGAGCCAGCATTTACGCAGCCCACAAGATTTCTTGAAATTGAACGACGATATGGAAGCTGTAATTCTTACCTTAGATAAAGAAGAGCGTAAGATGAGCTTAGGTATTAAGCAATTAAAAGCAGATCCTTGGGTTAATATTCAAGAAAGATACCCAGTTGGTTCACGCCATAAAGGTATTGTGCGTAACATGACTAACTATGGTTTATTTGTAGAACTTGAAGAAGGTGTTGATGGTTTAGTTCACGTAAGTGATTTAAGCTGGACCAAGAAAATCAAACATCCTAATGAGTTTGTAAAAGTGAACCAAGAATTAGATGTGTTGGTACTTGAAATGGATTTAGAAAATCGCAGATTAAGTCTTGGACACAAGCAATTGGATGAAAATCCTTGGGAAGCATTTGAAACTTTATTCTCGGTAGGTTCAGAACATGAAGGAACTGTATTGAAGATTGAAGATAAGAGTGCCATCATTGCTTTGCCATACGGAGTTGAAGGTTATGCGCCGTTGAAACAATTACAAAAAGAAGATAAGAAAACCGCTAAAGAAGATGAGGTTCTTAAATTTAAAGTAACTGAATTCAACAAAGAAAACCGCAGAATCGTACTTTCTCATACAGGACTATGGAAAGAAGAAATTGAAGTGAAGAAAGAAGGCGAAGTGAAGAAGAAAGAAGACGAAAAAGAAAAAGCTAGCAAAGCCGCTAAGAAAATTAATGAGTCAACAGAGAAATCTACATTTGGCGATATTGGTGGATTAGCTGAATTAAAGGCTAAAATGGAAAACAAAAAAGATTAATTTTTTTATCCATACAAAAGCCCTCAATTGTGAAAACAGTTGGGGGCTTTTTATTTGTAGAAGTATTTGTTTTGAAAATTCATTTTTAAAAATTTTTGCTAAATTCGTTTTATGGAAGTACGTGAACCCGACATAATGGTAAGTTCAAGCATCTTGCCTGGCTACGAATTAAATGTAAGCGATATTTTTGAAGACGCGATTACTAATAACCTTTAACTATTTTTTCCTATAAACTGCGGTAACAGATTGCCCTCTTGCCGCATACGTTTTTACATCGTTAGGGGTTTGCCATTTGGCCAATTTATGTGCTAAAAACTGAATTAGCTTTTGGCCAAAACCCATCGCAATAAAGCGCTCGCGGCCACCCAATAAGTTGTTTAACTTTTCTATCCAAATGGCATAAAGCATTAATTGGTATTGGGCTTTATCGCAGGGCTCGTGCCAGATTTCTACCAATTCGAGGCCAAACAATTGGGCCATATTGCTTAGGTTTTTATCTGTCCACAACGATACATGATGTGGCGGTAGGTTCAAGGCGTGATTAGGAAAATGCGCGGCATAAGAATCTGCGCTGGGTATGGCCATAATTACCTTGCCACCTTTTTTAGTGGCGGCTACGGCAGCTTTCATAAACGCTCCAGGTTGCGGCACATGTTCTAATACTTGGAAGGCGCAAACCACATCAAAGGTTTCGGGTTGAACCAAAGCCAAGTCTTCAATAGATTGTCGCACCAACTTAATTCCCTTTGCGGCCGCCTCTTTAATAGATTTATCGTTGTATTCTAAACCAAAATAGGAAGCGCAGGTTAAGTTAGCAGCGAAGTAGCCACTACCCGCCCCTATTTCTAAAACAGCATCGCTTGATTTGATATGTGTTTTGGCAAAATCAAACTCTGGTTTATTTTTAGAGTAATACCAATCATAGGTTTGTAAGAACTCATAAAATTTATCGGAGCCACTTAAAGTGGGACTATAAAAACGATAATCGCAACTATTGCAACACATCACTTCAATGGTTTCTACCCCATTCATTTCCTCGTGCAAAGGGTAATTAGCCGCAATAGAGCGGTAAGACTTAATGAGGTCTGAAACCTTAAAACTATCTAGAACAGTGAGTTCTTTATGCTTACACAACAAACATTCCATACAATCAATAAACGGCAAATAAACAATTTTTAAAGTATTAACTTACAATTCAAAATTTGGATATCATAAAAATGTTTCTTAACATTGTTATTATGAAACGAAAACACTATTCTATTCTATTCTATTCTATTCTATTCTATTCCAGCAGTAGCACAATGGAATGGTCCGGTGAATGGTCAATTAAGCACAAGTAATTCTGTTAAAATTTCGCAATTAGGCACAGGGACTGGCACGCCATTACCCATGTTATCTTTAAGTCATGATCCAGGAATAGGTGAATACTTTCCACTTTATGTAACACAAACAAGGGTTGGAGTAGGAACTAATAATCCTTTAGCAGATTTTCATTTAGCCAATAGTGGTGTATTTTTAATGACAAGAACCAATGGCAATGAGGTTGTAAAAGCGAACCCAATAGGGAGTTTGAGAGTAACAACTGATGGATTTTTAGCTGCCACAAGGGGGATTTTTATTAATGATGGGAACAGTGATTTTTTTAGTGCAACCCCAATTTCCTTGCAGTATAGAGGAGATTTTATCATTAAAGACGCAAGTGATGTAGTTCAATTTAAAGTTTTTAAGGATGGCCTTGTTAGATGTAGAGAGCTTAAAGTTGATTTAAATACTATACCTCCAGATTATGTTTTTAATAAAGAGTATAAATTATTAGAATTTAAGGAACTAGCAGAATTTATTAAATTGTATGGCCATTTACCAAATATACCTTCTGCCAAAGAAATGGAAGATAACGGAAGTATTAATGTAGGTGAAATGCAATTTAAACTATTAGAAAAAATAGAAGAATTAACCTTATACATTTTACTTTTGAAAAAAGAGAACGATGCATTAAGTCAGCGACTATGGAAACTAGAAAACAATTAGTATTATGTTTCTTTATGTTCATTTCCCTAAGTACAAACTCACAAAAGGTTTATGAATTTGATTTCGCCATTCATGGCATTGTTTCTAAGTTGGATATCAATCGTAAATCAACCATGTATAATACAAATTGGGAAAAAGTTAGCCTAAGTTTTCCTTCTAAAATGGGTTATGGCTTTTCTTTGGGAGTATCACGATCTTTAAATCCCAAATGGCAAGTAAACATTAGTGGGCGTTGGCAAAAATGGGGAGGTACCGTTTACGCTAGCTATCCAGAACCACCTTATTTTTTAGATTTAGAATTAACTTATACCAGCGTGAGTGTGCCATTATTGTTGCAGTATAAGGCTATTGAAAATGGGAAATTTAAATGGCTGATTAGTGCAGGGGCTGGTGCAGATTTTTCTTACAGGGTAAGTTTTATACCTACTAATTTTTATGGTACTATACCTGCAATTGAAAGAGTAATTGTGGTTAATACACCCTACCTAAGCCTAGGCAGTTCGCTAGAATATAAACCTAAACAAACTAACCGCATTAAGTACGTTTTTGGTTTTACCCTTAGCGACGACCATTTATTTAACCCACAACGATTCAATGATTTTGGAGGCTATTTTTTTCAAGAAAATATACCCTTATATAGCAGCATTTTCAGTACTTTTATAGGTATTAAATTATGAAAAAACTTTTTATATTTTTCATATTTTGGGGCCTATCAAATACCGCCAATTGCCAATTTTTTTTCAGAAAAGATTCTGGAGATTTAAAATCTAAATTACAAGTGGAAGTTGGAGGTTATTATGGAGTGCATCACATAAAACCAATAACCTCAGGATTTAGGTACTTAGTAAATAATGGCTATGATGTGGGCACTTCTGCCAGTTTAATAGCCAACTTAACCAATTCTTTGAGCCTTAGTATTGGTTTTAGAAATATTGAGCAAACAGCTACCATTGGTATAGGCAATGAGGCGTTTAATGAATCTTTTCATTTAAGCTTGTTAGGAAATCAAAAACTAGCCATACTCTATTATAATCTCAGAGTACGCAAGAAAGAAATCGCTACAATTGGAATAGGAATAGGTAAGCAAAAAGGAACTTATTATACTTCACACGCCTATTATGATAATGTTTATGGTCCTCGCGGAACGGTATTTGGTGAACAATTTATTAATGGTCAAACTTTTAGTTATAATAACTTGCTCTTTTCAATTAAAAGAAATTTCAAATTATTTAATGGTTTGGGTCTTTGTCCAGTTTTTGAATTAGACTTTAAAACGAATGAATTGATTAAAAAAAACAGCGCTAATTTACCTAGTGGTGGCCAAGTATTTTATTCACACTTTGGTTTATTTAGTACCAGAATAGGTCTTTATTTTTTAATTTTTTAACTTATGAAATCCCACTACCTATTTTTAACTTTTTTGTTGGTATTTCTTTTTAATTTAATAAATGCCCAAAAGCCCTTAAATCTAGTCCCAAATCCAAGCTTTGAGAATAATGGGCCTCCGCATAACTTAAACTGTTTTAGCTTCATAACATTATCACTTAAAGATTGGAAGGATGAGTGTAATGGTTGCGCTCCTAATACCCCTGAATGGAGAGACTTAGCCAGAGATTTAACCAACAATGCCATCAATTGTGCTGTTTGCTTAAAAAACGGTCAGGAACCCTTTCCTAATCCCTTTTTCGACAATATGTGCATTCGTGTGGGTAAAGATTTGGATAACCCATTTGGTGAATTTATATACGCGAAGCTTATAAATAAACTTGAAGTTAACAAAAAATATAAAATACGAATTGTTGGAAACTCACTTTTTGGCTCTGAACCAGAAATGGGAGCCTTATCTATTCATTTAACTCAAGATGAAATTGATTGGTGGCAATCTTCCCATGTCTCCGAAAATATGGCAAACATTTTAATTGCCGAGCATCCCTACAATTTACTTTGCAAAGCTAAAGCATTTGAAGAAATTGTTTTAATTGATAAACCTGATCTGGAACAGATTGTAATTCAGGCAAGGGAAAATTTTTTTCATTTCGATCGAGTTGAACTATACGAATATTGCACGGAGGAATTAATTAGACAAAATAGATTATACAAACATGAAAGTGAACTTGAAGAAGCGGGAATTATTAAGGCAGGTGCAGTTGTTAATAATGTTCAATCTGGTGAGGTAAAATTATTAAACGAAAGTATTACCAAATACAAAGCCGAAAAAGAAGTAAAATTAACAGAAGGATTTATTGTTAACCGAGGGGCAGACTTTCATGCTAAAATTGCCCCTTGCGGCACAGATTGCCCTACAACTAATTTACCTCTTACTAAAGAATTTGTTATTTGCGGAAATAATTGCATACCCTTATCTTCAAACATAATAGCAAGAGATTTAACCTTAACATGGACATCTCAAATTCCTCAAAATATTGCTTATTTATCTTCCATAAATATTTTAAACCCAATTTTTTGTCCACCACAAACTAATGAAAATGGCATTTATGAGTACGAATTGGAGATAAGAAATAATTGTAATGAACTAACAAAAATAAAGATAATAGTTAAGCATTTTCCAAACCCGGCTCCACCTCCTGTAATAAATATTTTAAATTCAAATCTGCCTTCAAAACCAAATTATCCTTTAATAAATGTTGGGACTAACCCTTATTTAGAATACTTAAGTTTTGACATTTTAGACTGTCAAGGTCAACTTTTAAATAGCTATAGTTATTTGCCAAATTCAGGTATTAATCCAGGAAACCCATTCAATTTTTTATTAGAAGATTTTTTTGACCCTTGTAAATGCTATAAAATAAGAATAAGAACCAAAAATTACTGTAATGAAAACGTTGCAGAATTAATTCTTAATTGGGATAGGGAATCTAGCCCAACAAATATAAACCTCGCAAACATTGTTATTTGCGATGAAAATGGCAAAAGGCTCCTTTGCCTATCAGCTAAAGGTGTTAAACAAGTTAATTTTGATATTTATGATAGATGGGGAGGTTCTAAACTAAATACAACTTTAGATTACAATAATGATCCATTTTGTTTTGAAATACCAAATTCATGGACTAGTGGAACCTATTTTTATATCATAAAATTAATCGGATGTGATGGTAGTATTATAACTTATCATGGTTCAATTTTAGTTCCTGATTGTGAAGGTCAGCTTAATCTGGGTACTGAAGATTTTTATTTAGATTCGGTTTTAACTTCCAATAATGATAGTTTACATTTTGAGATAATTGATAACCCAGTTTCGACCCAATCAAAGGTTAAATATTATTTATCAAATTCTGGAACAGTTAGCATAAAATTACTAGATAAAAATTTTGAATTAAAAGCTGTCTTATTAAATAATACTCTGCAAGCATCAGGAAATCACGAATTACCAATAAATACAAGTAATTTGCCAAATGGGCTATATTATTGCTCAATTGAATTTCAAGGATCAAAAAGCATAAAGGCCTACAAAATAATTTTGAAAAACTAATGCAAGAACAGCCAATGCTTTAATGTTTTATCTTTAATTTAGCCACTTACATAAAGTGTTAACTTACAAGTAATGAATTTAAAGTAAAGGAATTAACCTAATATTTATTGCTTCTAAGGCATGCAAACGAGGAATTAAAGCAACGCCTATAAAATTTAGAATCCCACTAATTTTAATCCAAATTTTTCTTCTATCCAGAAATAATGTTAACACACAAAAGCTATATGAATTTGATTTCGTCATTCATGGCATTGTTTCAAGGCTGGATATCAATTACAAATCACCTTTATATAATAATGGGTGGGTAAAACCAAACTTCGACTTTTATGGAACAACAGGTTTTGGGCTTTCATTAGGATTCACTCGTAAATTAACCAAAATTTGTCAAGCTCATTTAAGTGGACGATGGCAAAAATGGGGAGGCCTAGCTCATGTCGAAGGATTAAATTCTAATGATAATGCTTCGATTGAAATTCATTATAAAAGCTTTAGTTTACCATTAACACTAGAATTTAAAGCCTTAGAAAAAAAGAGTGTAAAGTGGCTATTGCTTGCAGGTGCAGGGGCAGATGTTACTTTTACCTACTCCATAATCGATAAGCAGTCAAATAATCCTGAACCTTCGTATGAAGAAGACCTTAGAAATTATACGCCTTTCCTTCTCTTAGGAAGTTCTTTAGAGTTTAAACCTTCTAAAACCAAGCAATTAAAATATATTATAGGGTTTACAATTAACGATGATCATTTATTTAACACCCAAAGAACTGTGCTCATTGACACAAAATTTTGGCGTGATAAAATCCCTCTACATAGTACAATATTTTCTACCTTTATAGGCATAAAACTATGAGAATATATTTAATTATTTGCTTTCTCCTATCAATTATTACTAACGGGTTTTGCGCTTCTGATACAACTCAAACTAAAACTAAGAAAAATATATTTTCAATTACTTTAGGTGCTGGAAAAACTGTTCCAAGACTTACAACGGATTATGAATATGAATCTGATTTAGGTCATTTTCAATGTTTGGGATTTACTTATACGCGAAAATTAAATTCAAAATTATCTTTTCTAGCTGATGTTTCCATTTCTAATTTCTGGAGTCAAGAAATAAATATCACTGAAAATTTGAATAGTTACAAAGAAGATGAATATGCGAAATTAAGAATAAATGCTCGAAGCGATATTTCAGCAGCCATTGGCACTATGATTAACTTTTACAATAAAAAAACGCATAAAAACCTATTTAAAACTAGCTTACTTGCAGGCTATAGTAGATCTAAATTTGGATATGAAAATATTCAAACTAATGTTTTAGAAGATTTCAGATACTTAGATTATTCTCCTGAAAGTGTAAATTATCTTTTTTTGAGAGGGGTTATATCTAGGGAAATTAAGTTAAGTAAAAAGATTAAAGTTTCCCCAATGATTGGTTATCAAGTTGCCTTAACACCGGTTTCAGATAATAAAATACTATTATTTTCTAAATATTATGAGCGAGTTCTTGTAAACTATAAATACCACTCTATTTTCCTTGGTTTACAATTTGATTTTTAATTAATCCATTAAAACACTTATTTTAGTAGCCAGAGGCTAGCGGCCAGTAGCTAGAAGCCCTTAGCCAATTCCTCCTTAAACAACTAACATATGCAACACTGGCTCGTAAAATCAGAACCCTTTAAATACAGTTGGGATCAATTTGAAAAAGACAAACAAACCTTTTGGGATGGGGTAAGAAACTACCAAGCGCGCAATAACTTAAGAGAAATGAAAAAAGGCGACCTGGTTTTGTGGTACCATAGCAACGAAGGCAAGGAGGTGGTTGGCATTGCCAAAGTGGCCAAAACTGCCTACCAAGACCCTACCACAGAAGACCCAAATTGGGTGGTGGTGGATTTAAAACCCTTTAAAAAATTAAAGAAACCGGTGACCTTAGAACAAATAAAAGCCCATCCTTTATTACAAGAAATTGGCTTGGTAAGGCAAGGCAGATTGTCTGTAATGGGCTTAAGTGCCGCAGAATTTGATATTATTTTGGAGCTGGGGAGTTAATGATTTTTCTTTTTCTGAGTAACATTTTGCATCTTTGAAACCAAGGCCCATTGCCCTAACATGAACTCAAGAGTTATATTAGAAAAAAAACAACTAGATATTACCATAGACCGTTTGGTGTGTGAGTTAATTGAGCGCTTGGGAGATTTTAAAAATGTAGCCATTATTGGCATGCAGCCTAGAGGTATTTATTTAAGTAGGCGAATACAAACTAAATTAAGCGCCGCGCTTAAAAATAAATCCATCCCTTATGGCGAACTCGACATCTCATTTTACCGCGATGATTTTAGGAGAAACAATGAGCCTATTTTACCGCACGAACTTAGAATAGATTTTTCTGTAGAAGGCAAACGCATTATCTTAATAGATGATGTACTCTATACTGGCAGAACCATACGCGCCGCCTTAGAAGCTATTAATGACTTTGGCAGGCCAGATAAGGTAGAATTGCTTGTTTTGGTAGATAGAAAATACAGTAGAGATTTGCCTATACATCCAGATTATGTAGGCATAAAAGTAGATACCCGCGCCCATGATAAGGTAAAGGTAGAATGGAAAGATAATAGCAAGAAAGATCAGGTAAGTATTATTACTACAGAAAGAGAATAAAACAGACACAATGAAGAAGTTTTCGCAAAGGCACCTACTTGGCATCAAAGACCTCAGTCCTGCTGATATGCAATTGGTGTTTGAAACCGCAGATAATTTTAAACAGATTATCAATAGGCCCATTAAAAAAGTTCCTTCGTTGCGAGATGTAACCATTGCCAATGTATTTTTTGAAAACTCTACCAGAACACGCATCTCTTTTGAATTGGCTCAAAAGCGTTTAAGTGCAGATATTGTTAACTTCTCTGCTTCCTCTTCTTCGGTTTCTAAAGGCGAAACATTGATAGATACGGTAAACAATATCTTAGCCATGAAAGTAGATATGGTGGTGATGCGCCATCCTGCACCTGGCGCCTGTTTGTTCTTATCTAAACATGTAAAAGCGCAAATCATTAATGCAGGCGATGGCACCCATGAGCATCCAACGCAAGCCTTATTAGACGCCTACTCTATACGCGAAAAATTAGGTTCAATAAAAGGGAAAAAAGTGGTTATTGTGGGCGATATAACCCATAGTAGAGTGGCACTTTCTAATATACTTTGTCTTAAAAAATTAGGCGCCGAAGTTATGGTTTGTGGGCCAACCACCCTTATTCCCAAATACATTTCTTCCTTAGGGGTTCTGGTTGAACACGACCTTATGAAAGCCCTTAACTGGTGCGATGTAGCCAATATGTTGCGCATACAACTAGAGCGACAAGACATAAAATACTTCCCAAGCTTAAGAGAGTATAGTATGTTGTATGGCTTAGACAAAGAACGCTTAGATTCTTTGCAAAAAGAGATAGTGGTAATGCACCCTGGTCCTATTAACCGTGGGGTAGAAATATCTTCAGACGTGGCAGATAGCAGACACA
>JBIKKC010000215.1:0-4081 GCA_044360615.1 Bacteroidia bacterium
TTATCATGGGCGCAGGAGTATAAAACATAAACTGTAAACATGTAAAATTAAAAAGGTCTGTCAAAAGCTTTGACAGACCTTGTAGTCCCTGAAGGACTCGAACCTTCGACCTACGGTTTAGAAAACCGTTGCTCTATCCAGCTGAGCTAAGAGACCATTTATACCTAACCTTCGTCCGCCAACTGGCGGATTAGAAAACCCTTGCTTTAACTTTACCTTGGGGCATAAGCTTAAAGACTATTTTGGGAGGGCAAAGAACGGTTTTTTATTTTTTCTTTACAAATATTCTTTTCTAAAAAATTAGAAGGTTTTCTTAACCGCTTACTTTTTAGGTTCAAATAAAAACTCTATTTACTTGGATATTCCAAATTTCTGCTATATTCGATTCACAAACAAAAACTAAATATGAAAAAACTTGTACTCTCTTTTTCTCTTGTTCTAAGTTTAATTGGCTCAAGAGCGCAAACTTTTACCGACAACTTTGATACTTATACTGCAGGCGCTTGGCTTTGCCAAAGCAATAGCACCTGGAAAACTTGGGCTAATACCCCTGGCGGAGCAGATGATGTAAAAATTACTGCTGCTAAATCTCGCAGTGGCGCAAATAGCCTAAGATTTAACTCTGTAGCAGGTGGGCCAGCCGATGTTATCCTCCCCTTTGGTGGCCAGTATAACACAGGTACTTTTCAATTTACTTGTTATTTAAATGTAGCTACTGGCAAAAAGGGTTATATCAATTTTCAAGAACAGACTGTGGTGGGTAAAGCTTGGACCATAGACATAAATTTTGATTCTATAGGTGGCTTTGATATTATGAATACCCAAAGTGGCCTTTTGTTAAAAGGAAATTATGCGCAAAATCAATGGATTAAAGTTGCTGTTGTAGTTAACTTAAGCACCAATTCATGGGAGTTTTTTATTAATGATGCCAGCAAAGGAAATTTCCAAAACAGCTATAGACAAGTTGCCTCAGCAAACTTTTATGCAATTGCAGGATCGGACTTTTACGTGGATGATGTTAGTTATACCTACACTCCTTTTACCCTTCCTAGCTTAAATGGTGCAGTTACTTTTATAGATAATGTAAGCGGCAAGTTGGCTACACAAAAAGTAAACCCAAGCGTTGAAATTAGAAACCTTGGAACTACAACTCTAAGCGCGGCAGAAGTAGAAATAACCTATGATGGACAAACTATTGGGAAAACCGTAAGCGGCTTAAATGTGGCTAGCTTGGGATATGCACAAATAAAATTTGATGAATTACTAACCATGAGTGTTGGCAATAAAACCGTAACAGCCACTTTAAAAACCATCAATGGCAATGCCGACCCAGTAGCTGGCGATAATGTTAAACAAGTAAGCGTTAACCCTGTAATTCCTGCGCCAGGAAAAATGGTTGTTGCCGAAGAAGGCACAGGAACTTGGTGCACATGGTGCCCGCGCGGTGCCGTTTGGATGAATAACATGGACACACGCTATCCTGGCTTTTTCTTGGGTATTGCCGTGCATAATAACGACCCTATGGAAAATGCAAATTATGATGGAGGATTAGGAACAAAAATTAGTGGCTTTCCTAGCGCAATTGTAGATAGAGGAACAGACATTGACCCAAGCGCTATGGAAGCAGATTTCTTTGAACGCATAGTTATTGCCCCTAAGGCAACTATTAAAAATGGCGCAAGTTACAACGCCAGCACACGCGAACTTAAGGTGAGTTTAACTACCAAATTTAGCAGCAATGTGAGTGGAAATTGGCGTTTAGCTTTTGTACTTATTGAAGACAGCGTAACTGGAACAGGTACAGGTTGGAGCCAAGTAAATGCTTATGCAGGAGGTTCTCGTGGCCCAATGGGTGGATTTGAAAATCTACCTAATCCAGTACCTGCTTCTATGATGGTTTACGATCATGTGGGCAGGATAATTTATCCAAACTTTAATGGCTTGGCAAACGCCTTTGCAACTACTGTAAACACCGGTGATTCATTTACTCACAATTTTACAGTTATGCTTGATCCAAGCTGGGAAGCAAACGAATTGCAAATTGCCGGATTGTTAATTGACCCAAGCGGAAGAATAGACAATGGCTCGTTGGCTAAATTAGATGCTGCCATTGCCAATGGATTTGTGAATGGCCAAGTGGTAGCCAGCATTGGAGAAAGAACATCAGCCAAACCAGGGGTTCAATTGTATCCAAATCCTGCCACAAACCTTATCAACATAACTGTTGAGGAAGCTTCTGCTATTGAAGTTTACAACATCGAAGGTAAACTTATGATGCAAACAAACATTGAAAAGCAAGAAATCATCTCTTGCGAAAATTGGCCAATAGGTATCTATTTTGTAAAAGTTAGCAATGCTAAAGGCATTGAAACCTTAAAACTGGTTCATAATTAGTTTTTTTTTTACTTTATTGCCCTCCATTATTTAGTTGATGGAGGGCATTTTTTTTGAACTTCATTTCCTATGCATTTGGCTTAAGAATGAAAATAATTGGCAAAATTTTATTTTTACTTTGTGTTATTGGGGCAAATCTATTGCACGCACAATCAGATAAAAAACCGAACGCGAAAAGGTTTTTGGGCTTTAGAAGTTTAAGCGATACCCTGGTAGACGAAAAAAGCGGATTACTCGTAATTCCCATTTTATACTATACCCCAGACACTCGCTGGGCTTATGGCGCGGCCGGAATTTATTATTTTAAATTACCTGCAAAAACAGAGTTTGAAAAAGAGACAAGGGTCTCCAATGTTCAATTATTTACAGATTACACACAAAACAAACAGTTTGATATTTGGGGTCAGTACAATATTTTCACAAGAAATGAAAATTACCTTTTCAAAGGTGAATTTCGGTACCGCAATTTTCCTGATAGGTTTTATGGTATTGGCAATGCCACACTTAAATCTAATGAGGAAAAATACGAATACAGCTTATTAAGTTTTAAGTCTCTTTTTTTAAAAAAATTTAGGTCTTCTCTATTTTTAGGATTTGATTACCATTATGAAAAAGAGTATGGCTTTGAATATACACCACAAGGGATTTTAGAAAGTGGAAGTATCCCTGGCTATAATGGAGGAGTTCAATCTGCCATTGGCCTTGTGGGTATCATTGATAATAGAGATAATATAATTAATCCTTACAAAGGAAATTTACTAGAGTTATCTTCTTACTTTTATAGACCTGGCATTGGAAGCACCTTTAACTTTACCTATTTAAATGCTTTGTATCAAAAATATTGGCAAATAAAACCCAAGCATGTTTTAGCTATTCAAGCTAAATCTAGATTGGGTTATGGCGAGGTTCCATTATTAGATCTATCGGCAGTAGGGAATGATGATTTATTGAGGGGGTATCCCAAAAATCGTTTTAGGGATGTTAACTTTATTGGGGGGCAAGCAGAATATAGGTTTCCTCTATTTTGGCGCTTAGGAATGGTAACTTTTGCTGGTGCAGGAGATGTTTTTAAACAAACCAGCGATTTGAGTTTCGACAGAATTAAATATTCTGTTGGAGCCGGTCTTCGTTTCTATGTAAATCCCTTAGAGCGACTCAATATTAGATTGGATTATGCCTATGGACGAGAAGGTGGTTACTTTTATTTTTTTGTTGCAGAAGCTTTTTAATAGAAAGCAATTAAAATATTCGAAGGCATAATTTTCGAAATTGAATCCTATCTTGCGACCTATGAAGACAGCATTAATTACAGGAATTACTGGCCAGGATGGTGCTTATTTAGCAGAATTCTTGCTGCGTAAAGGCTATATGGTACATGGTATTAAACGCAGAAGCTCCTTGTTTAATACAGATAGAATTGACCACTTATACCAAGATCCGCATGAGAAAAACGTGAATCTAAAATTGCACTATGGCGACCTCACCGATAGCACTAATTTGATTCGCATTATCCAAGAAACGCAACCAGATGAAATCTACAATTTGGCGGCAATGAGTCATGTACAGGTAAGTTTTGAAACCCCTGAATATACTGCCAACGCTGATGGTATAGGCACTTTAAGAATATTAGAAGCCATTCGTTTATTAGGTTTGACCCAAAAGACCCGAATTTACCAAGCTTCCACTT
>JBIKKC010000216.1:0-4072 GCA_044360615.1 Bacteroidia bacterium
ACCCACCCACAGCTAAAGAAATTGAAAGAAATAATGCCATTTATGGGTATCAAAATAACAGAAACCCTTTTGTTGATAGTCCGCAATATGTAAACAGAATTTGGGGAGGCGCCACAGCCTTAGAACCTACTTTAGCGGCCAATTCGTTTTATGTAAAAAACAACACTAGCAGCACAGCCTTGCTAAGTTGGAAAAGCGGCAATGGGCAACGCAGAATAGTTATTGCCAGAGCAAGCTCGCCTGTTAATGCTTTGCCATCAGATTTTCAAACCTATGCTGCTCAAACAAATTTTGGGTCGGGCGCACAAATAGGTTCAGGCAATTTTATAGTTTATAATGGCATGGGAAGCACTGCAGAAATTAGCGGTTTGAACCCAAGCCTTACCTATCACTTTTTGGTGGTAGAATATAATGGAACAGGCGCCGCAACCAATTATCTTACTAGTTCTACCCTAGCTTCTGGTGCCATTAGTGTGCCTGTAACTTGGTTTAGTTTTACAGGCGAACCCACAAATGAAAAAGCGGTTTTATTAAAATGGCAAACTTCTCAAGAAGTGAATACAGCTAGCTTTGAAATTGAAAGAGATTTAGGCAATGGCTTCGAAAAGATGGGCGAAGTAGCAGCCGCTGGCAATAGCCAAACCTTAAGCCACTATCAATTTTTGGATGAAGACCTTTATCATCAAACAGTCATAATTCCTAGCATTGCCTATCGCATAAAACAAGTAGATAAAGACGGTCGTTATTCTTACTCAAAACAAATAGAAATTAACTTAAGCGAGCTGGCAATAGCTTCAATTGAGGTAGAAAATCCAATGAATAATGGCATCAGATTACTATCGGCCTATTCGGATTTAGAGGTAGAATTGAAGTTAAGTAATGGCGCAGGCAAAGTTATTTTTGAAACTAAAACAACATTAAACCATGAAACGTTTATTCCAATGGATACCGAGCTTGCTCCTGGTGTGTATTTCTTACACCTCATGCAACGGGCAGGACAACAAAACTTCAAAATCATCAAACACTAAAATGATTTCGCAAACCAAACACCAAGAAATTAAAAAAGACCAAACCTTTGAGGTTCAAAAATCTGATTCGGAATGGCAAAAAACACTTGACCCAGAGCAATACCGAATTTTGAGAGAAAAGGGAACAGAAAGACCTTTTACCAGTGAGTTAGAAGAAAACTATGATGGCGGCATGTATTCTTGTGCAGCTTGTGGTAATGCTTTATTTAGCTCAGAAACTAAATTTGATAGCGGTTGCGGTTGGCCTAGTTTTTTTGAAGCACTAGACCCCTCAAAAATTGTTACCCAAACAGATAGAACCTATGGCATGACCCGCACCGAAATTATGTGCGCGCGCTGTGGCGGCCACTTAGGCCATGTTTTTGATGATGGGCCAAAAGATAAAACCGGTTTACGTTATTGTGTAAACGGAAAATCCCTAAATTTTCAAAAGAAATAGAAAGTTTTTCTGAGCGGCTTTTTTTTGCATCTTTGCACCTCATTATTTAGCAAATATGATTAAGTTTCTATTATACAGTTTCCTCTTTTATGTGATATTTCGGTACCTCTTTGGTGGCTTAATGAAAGCAAAAACTGTTCATTACCATCAAACCAACCATTACCATAATAACCCTAACGAGAGTACACAAGAGCCGGGTAAGGTTACGGTTGACCCAAAAGTAAGCAAGCAAAAACAAAGCAGGGATAATAAATTAGGTGAATACGTGGATTTTGAGGAAGTAAAAGAATGACCCTTGAACAAAGACTTAGAGCCGGACTTCTTAATACTTTAGGGCAAGAAGCCTATTTATCTTTTGTTAGCAATGCCTACCTTACTTTAATCCGGGCTGGTTTTATGAAAGAAAAGTACCCAGAGCTTTTCTATTTAAAACAACTCATTAAACCAGGATATGTATGCCTAGATATTGGCGCAAATGTGGGTTATTATGCCACTTTCCTTTCAGATTTAGTAGGATTAAATGGTAAAGTATTAGCCGTAGAACCAGTGCCCTTGTTTGCTAGAATATTAAAGAAAAACTTAGGTAAGTACAGGCAACAAAACACGCAAATTTTTCCTTGTGCGTTGGGCTCGGAAGAAAAAACAATTACCCTTGGAACACCTATTATTGATGGGGTTTTTAGACATGGTTTAACCAAAGTGGTAAATGAAAAAGAGGCCGCTTCCCTGCAAACTTTTGAGGCAGAAATGAAAGTGCCTGATATACTATTTGCAGATTTAGATAAACTCAATTTTATTAAGTGCGATGTAGAAGGGTATGAAACTATTCTTTTCCCGCAAATGCTAAAGACCATAGAACGTTTTAAGCCTATTATTCAAATAGAGCTAAATTCACCCGCCAATAGAAAATTTATTTTTGAATTGCTTCAACCAATAGGCTATAAAGCCATGGCATTGCAAGAAGGCACCTTAAAAGAACTCGCAACAGAAAATCTTTTTTCTTGGGAGAACGGGGATTATTATTTTTTGGCTAACTAAAACTAAAGCACGTAACATAATTTCTTGCCACAAAGACACCAAGGATTTTTAGCGCTTGCTGCAGTTTTAAGAACACTAAGGGAGGCAGATGGCCTCTGGCTAAAATGATTACTTGTGCTATGAGAAGGGTAATTTGGTATGAATGCAAATTAATGCCAGAAGCCAGCGGCTAGATGCCAGAAGCTTTATTAAAAAGACCCACCTACCAATCATCCTCATCAACAATAACCGGCTCGCGTAGGGCAGCTATAATACCATCTATCATAAGGTTGATGTCTTTATCTGCATTACGCAAAATGATGTCGTTTTCTCTAACTTTAGTAGTACAGGTGTAGTAATACTCAAAATAATTGCGCGTGCTTTTACCGCCTTCTGCAGGCTTAACCGTTTCGTGCACTAAATTGGTGATTTGGTATTTGTACCTTCCCTCTTTAATTAAGAAAGTAATCTTAAATTCAAACTTACCAATTGGCCGTTTAGAATATTTATTTACGTAAGCATAAGCTGGAATACTTCCAACATAAGTAATCTTCTGATTTCGTTTATCTACCTCTATCTTTATTTCTTTTCCAAGAACAGTGCTAGCCCAACGCTTAGCTCTTAAGTAAAGCGAGTCTGAACCGCTCTCCTCCTGCTCTATAATGCCATAATAAGTTATTAAATTGGTGGCAGAATCTACATATAAAGTAATTCTCTCATAGGGCTTCAATAAAGGATCAACTTTTCCCTTCTCTTGAGGTGCATCCTCTGTGTAACCTGTATCTACCAAAGTGGTATCTGAACCAGAAAAGTCGAACCCAGGGGTGCTCTCATCTTGAACCTGAGCTTGAACATTTTGTGAAAAAACAAGTAACAAGAATAGTCCAGTAATTTTTAAACAACTCTTAAGTAATCTGCTCATTGATGTAACGCGCGCTCCAATCATTTATCTTTTTCTTTAACAATATTATAGAATCACAAGTTTAAACATAATCTAGCTATCCTCAAAACTTAAAGTTTAGCTTTTTCTTTTGGGCCTAGCCCATTATGCCGCAAAGCATCCCAATAGGATTTGCCATAGGCAACAAAAATCTCATCTCCTGGATTAATGGTTCGGCTGGCAACAATAAAAGGTTTTCCCTTTATAATCTCGAAGCGAGAATTGTTGCGAATACCAGGAATCCTTACAAAACCAGCTGCATCATTGGCATAACGTGCCATTGAGTCTAAACAATATAAGGCATCTATGCATTTGCGTTCAGACATATAAAAATAATAGGCGCCTACCCCGTCTAAAGCCTCGTTCCGCTTCTTACATTCTGCCCAGGTAATTTGCTCTCCTGTATATTCTAAGATAGGTTCACCCCGCTTAAATATTGCTGTTGCAAACAAACCCTTTCCTGCCTTGGGTATTTTAGACTTCTTGATTTCCAAATTCATGTAAATGCAAAAGTGTAAAAAGTGATTGATTTATCTGCATTAAAATCTTTTAATCTTACATTTTTTTTTACCAAGATTGTGTTATTTGCGCTTCATGAAAATAGTTTCCTACAATATAAATGGTATAAGATCTGCCATGAGCAAGGGT
>JBIKKC010000217.1:0-4062 GCA_044360615.1 Bacteroidia bacterium
GCCTCACCTCCTAACAACAAGATATGTGCATCGGGATGTTGCGTTTTAAGTAAGGCAACCAATTCTACCCATTTGTCAATGGTCCATAAACGTGTGGTCCAACGCCCACCACAACCGGTGTTTAATCCAATGATTTTTTTATCTTTTGGCAAATCCCACTGATAACCTTTTTCGTTATGCGTATCCATTAAGTAGGGTTCGCCTTGGTGTTCAAACCCACATATTTCAAAGATTTCTTGTAAGTAACTTTTGGTGTTGGCCTTACTCACATCATCAAACATGCCGGTGGCAAATTTATGTTGAGCCAAATCGTTGATAGGTTGTATTTCATTGTCTTTTAAAACAAAGCCATACTTTTCTTTGGCCTCAATAATTTTTAGCAAGGCGCCAGCTTCCTTTTCCTTGTCTAGGTTAATAGCAATATCCCATGAACTGTGCTGGGTATATAGGATGCTATTATGATCCCATTTCAAAATTTCATCCACCTTTGAGGAAGGCAAAATATCTGGTGTCCAGGTTAGCCAAGTAATTTTGCAATCTGGGTAAAGCTGTTTAAACTTAACTACCAAAGGTGTGGTGCGAATTACGTCGCCAATAGCACCCAGCTTAATAATAAGTATACGTTTGGTTACTTTAGTATAAGCAGGGCAGTTGTCACAATGATATCCTTCTTGCTTATGAGGTTTGCAAGGAATATGGCCTTTAAAATGGATACAGTCCGATTTGTAAATCATGTATGAGTCGCTTCTTTAAAGTTGCAATATCTATTTTTTTTGACCGCTTATCCAAGTCATGGTACATTTTGTCAGGTATAAGGCAGTTTGGAGTATATTTTGTACCTTGCAGAATGTAAAATTTAATACAATGAACAGAGGAACCATCATTCTTTTGGCTATTGGAGCCGCCTTAGTGCTTCTATTTATGAGTGGTTGTGGGAGTTACAACAACATGGTAAGCAAGCAAGAAACTGTTTCTGGAGCTTGGGGAAATGTGGAAAATGTATACCAACGCCGCGCCGACCTTATCCCTAACTTGGTGAGCACCGTTAAAGGAGTTGCCAATTTTGAGCAGAAAACATTAACCGATGTAGTAGAAGCAAGAGCAAAAGCAACTTCTATGAAGGTAGATGCTTCTAAGTTAAGTCCAGAGCAAATTGAGAAATTTCAAGCTTCACAAGGAGAATTGAGTCAGGCATTAGGCCGCTTAATGATGATTACCGAAAACTACCCGCAATTGCGTGCCACCGAAAGTTTTAAAGAACTTCAGGCCCAATTAGAAGGTACAGAGAATCGCATTGCAACAGAGCGTCAGAGGTTTAATGAGGTTGTAAAAGATTATAATTCATACATCCGTAAATTTCCTCAAGTACTCTTTGCTGGAATTTTAGGTTTTGATAAAAAAGGTTATTTTGAGGCAGACAAAGGTGCAGAAAATGCGCCTAAGGTAAATTTTGAATAAGCCTCATGGCCAAACAATATTTTAGTAAAGCCGAGCAAGATCAAATTGTAGCTGCTATAAAAATGGCAGAGATGGCAACTTCAGGGGAGATTAGGGTACATATTGAAGAAAGGTGCCCCAATGAGCCCCTGGAGCGCGCCAAGGAAGTTTTTTATCAGCTTGAAATGGATCAAACCAAATTGCAAAATGGGGTAGTGATTTACTTAGCTTTGCTCGATAAAAAGTTTGCTATTATTGGTGATAAAGGAATACATACAATAGTGCACGATGCATTTTGGCAGGCCGAAAAGGATTTGATGCTTTCTTATTTTGTACAAGGCAAATTCACTGAGGGCTTGGTTCAAGCCATTGCTAAAATAGGGGAGAAGCTGAAAGCAAATTTCCCTTACCATGCAACTGATACCAATGAGTTAAGCAATGAAGTTTCGTTTGGAGGGAAAGAGAATGAATAAATATCGCAGTATCTTTTTCCTTGTTAGCTTATTCTTATCTCAATTTTTATTGGCTAAGGAAATCCCTAAAATTCCTAATCCTCCGCGCTTGGTCAATGATTTTACAGGCACACTTCAAGCGGGAGAAATACAAGCTTTAGAACAAAAACTACTTACCTATGAGGATAGTACCTCTAATCAAATTGCAATAGTTATTGAGAATTCTCTTGATGGGGATGATGCTTTTGAGTACAGCAGACGCATTGCCGATGCTTGGGCAATTGGTACTAAGGAGAAACGTAATGGCGTACTTATTTATGTTGCTCTTCAAGATCGTCAAATAAGAATTCAAGTGGGCTATGGTTTAGAAGGTGCTATTCCAGATGCTATTGCTAAACGTATTATTGAAACACGCATAAAGCCCGCATTTAAACAAAACGATTACTTTGAGGGGTTGGATGCTGCGGCAGATGACCTTGCCTTAGCTGCTGCAGGTGAGTATAAAGCTGATCCAAAAGCTAAGAAGAAAAAGGGTGGCGATTTCCCAATTTCCTTAATTGTTATTGTCATTATAGCCTTAATTATTCTATCTCGCTTTGGAGGTGGTAAAGGTGGCAGAAGATTTAACTCTATGGGCGGCCCATTTTTTGGCGGTCCTTTTGGCGGTGGCACCTTTAGCGGTGGCGGCTTTAGCGGCGGCGGTTCTGGTGGTGGAGGATTTGGCGGTTTCGGAGGCGGAAGCTTCGGAGGCGGCGGCGCTGGAGGATCTTGGTAAGGATAGTCCATAGACCATAGTCCATAGACCATAGTTCATACTTCATACTTCATAGTTCATACTTCATAGTTCATACTTCATAGTTCATACTTCATACTTCATACTTCCCGCCTTCGCTAAAGCTACGTAGGGCAAGCATACTTCATAGTTTTTTATAATAATTCCTAATAAACTCATCCGGTTTTAACCCGTATTGTTTAACGCGTCTTCTTTTACCTAAATATAAAGTTTGGGGTACACTGCCAATTCCCATTTTTCGGCTCAGTTCCTTTGTGCCGTAGGCCAAGGCATAGTTTGGTTTTGCATCCGTATTGTAAATTCTTAACTCATAACTTTTGTTCACATATAACACCATCACCACTTTTAAATTATTGGTGTCTAAGGCTGCAATTTGCCTTAACATGAGGGTATCTGATTTAAAGTTTTTGCTATTTCTGCTTCCGAAATAAATATAAACTTCTTTTCTTCTAAATTTATTGAGCTTAAGTTTCTCACCTCTAGCCAAAGTGAATTTTATTTTGGGAACCTTTTTTCCTACCTTAATTCTGTTTAATTCGACGGCATCATTGCTTAGTCTTATTTTAATAAACTTACCTGCCTTATCTGCTTCAATAACTTTATACAATCTGCCATTTTTTTCGAAATAGGTGGGTTCTCCTTGTTTGGCAAATAGGGTAAAGTTTAATGGATTTGTAGCATCTAATATGGTATCATTTGTGTTTACATAAACTATTTTATCTATTTCGGGTTCGTTGTAAATGCCGTTGGTATTGGCATCTAATAGGGCAATTTTAAAAGACTCTTTTTCTATTTTTACCTGACCCACTCTGGCAATATATTTTTGCTCTCTGTAAGTATATTCTGTGCCCACAAATGCTCTTCCAGGATAGGACATCTCGTAGTACTCGTCCATGTATTTTTTAAATTCATATTTTTGGCCAAACAAAGAACTGCGAGTTAATAAAACACTTATCCTGCCTTCAGGAAATTGCTCATTGGCTATTTCAAAACTCAAGCCTTTTTCTTCAAAGTAGGGCAGGGTGTGTCTAGGGTCATCTGTAAAATCGTTGTTATGGTTCAAGTCTAAAAAAAGATGAGGGTGCTTGTGGTAAGGATTACAAACTAGTACGGTAACATAACCTGGGTTTTCTTGGTTGTTTAAGCCGTTGAAGAATAAATATCCATAGGCATAATCTTTATATCCATCAGGCCTTTTTATGATAACGGGTTTTGCTTTGCGCGTGCCCTCATAATCTAAAGTCATTATGGTATCTCCCTTAGCCATAAATAAGGCAAGCGTCAATTGAAATTTATCAAAGCGTTCGTCTTTTGCATATTGGTTAAGATCAATAGAAATAAGGCTATCGGTTTGCGCCCAACCCAGCGTGGTTACAAGCA
>JBIKKC010000047.1:0-12449 GCA_044360615.1 Bacteroidia bacterium
AAAGGTAAATTACTAAATGCCATGGAAGCAGGAACGCCAAGCATTACTACCCATATTGGAGCAGAAGGAATTGCTTCAAAACAAGAATGGCCGGGAGAAGTAGAAGATCAACTTTCTCTTTTTGCTGCTTCGGCCATTCATTTATATCAAGATCAAAAGGCTTGGGAAATATACCAAACTAAGGGTTATACTATCTTAGCTCAATCTTTTTATCGTTCTCTTTTTGAACCTATATTTCTTCAGCGTATGCAACAATTGCAAGAAAATTTGCAGAATCATCGTGAGCAGAACTTTATAGGTGCTATGTTACAACACCATCTTTTAAATAGCACCAAATACCTAAGTAAGTGGATACAAGAAAAGAATAAGGAATAATTACCAAACGTATTGTTTTTTATTCATTAACAGGGCTTCCCCTGTTATGGTTTCTGCTCCTGTAGTTAGATCAATTACTTTAGTTGATATTAGCTAAACCTACCCGCGTTTCTTCTTAAACCAAGTATCTAATTCTAAGGCGGACTTTGCATTGAAGCACATTTCTTTGTAAAGTCCGCCTTTTTGTGCCGCTACTATTCCCCAATGCATATCTAAAAATCCTTCCAATTCATGGGCATCTGGGTTTATACTAATCATCACGCCTTTTTCTAAAGCATAATCAATATAACGCCAATCCATATCTAGGCGGTATGGGTTAGCGTTTAATTCTATAACCACATTATTTGCAGCGCAGGCATCTATAATTTTATGGTGGTTAATTGGATAGCCTTCTCGCATTAATAATAATCTTCCGGTAGGGTGGCCCAAGATAGTAGTGTAGGGGTTTTCAATTGCTTTCAAAAGTCTTTCCATCGCCTTTTCTTCCGTCATTTTTAAGATGCTATGAACCGAGGCCACCACGTAGTCAAAAGTTTTAAGAATACTGTTATCGTAATCTAAATTTCCATCATATAAAATATCACATTCAATTCCTGCAAAAATTCGAAAGTCCTTGAAAGTTAAATTCAACTTTTTAATTTCTTCTTGTTGTGCTAAAACACGCTCTTCATTAAGTCCTTTCGCATAAAAGGCACTTTTACTATGATCTGCCATTCCTAAGTATTCGAAGCCCTGCTTATGGCACCAGGCAGCCATTTCGGAGATTGTGTTTAATCCATCACTCCAAGTAGAATGATTGTGTAATGGACCTTTTAAATCGCCATATTCTATAAGTTCTGGAAGCTTTCCTTGTGCTGCTAACTCAATTTCATTTCTATTGTCACGCAAAACTGGTTTTATAAAAGGTAAGTCTGCTACTTCATAGATTTCTTCCTCATCTCTTACTTCTGGTATGGGTGAACCAATTCTAGCCAATATTTTTTCTGCATGTTGGGTATCGCTGCTTAACCTAAATAACTCCCATGCGAAAGCATCTGGAGTGCTAAAGTATACATGTATTGGGTAGCCCAAATAAGTAAATTGGTTTGCTGGAATAGCTATATTAAGAAGGTTTGAAAGCTCCTGTTTAAATGCCTCTTCGTTGTCTGTAGCAATTAAAATATCTATTGACTCTAAAACTTCAAATCCTCTTCTAATGTGGCCGCATAAAGAAGCACTTTCATAGGTTTCACATTGTTGTATGAAGCCAAATAAAGAAGTGGCAATGGGTTGCGCTTTTGCGAAATGAAATTTGTTTGCACTGGCAAACATAAATTCTATTTGTTTAATAACTGCCTCTTGGGTTTTGAGCCCGAATCCTTTAAACTGTGCTAACCTATTTTCTTTGCAGGCATATAACAACTCGCCAATAGTTTCTATTTGCATTTCCTTCCATATCACGGCCACTTTTTTAGGTCCAATGCCTTTAATGCGCATAATGTCTCTAACACCCTCAGGTGTATTGGCTATCAATTCCTCTAGGTCGGGAAAGCGGTTGTTTTGGGCAATTTCATACACTACTTTGGCAATGCTTTTTCCCACGCCATCAATAGCTTCTAATTCGGTAATGCTCTTATTGGCCAATGGTATTGGCAGTTTGTCTATGCGAAAAGATGCAGCTGCAAATGATTTTATTTTGAATGGATTGCCGCCATGCAACTCGCTAAGGTCGGCATAGGCTTTTAAAATATCGGCTATATCAGAATTGTTCATACCCTTGCAAGGTATTGAACACAAATTACAAATAAAACTCTTCTAACATATCTGGAACAACCACTTTGCCACTTAGCCCACTTTCTTCTAGTGAAACTCTCATTGCTTCTAAATGTGGAATGTCGCCATGAACCAAGAATACCTTACGAAAATTACCCTGACTATTATCCTTAGTTTTTAAGATATAGTTCTTTACTTCATCGTGATCGGGATGTGAACTATAGACATCTGTTCTGGCAATTTGTGCATATACATTTTTATCCTTGTTTTTTATCTTGATGGTAGATTGACCCAATAATAAACGATGTCCCAAGGTTCCTTCTGCACAATAACCTGCAATTAAAATCGTACTGTAAGGATTTTCTATATTATTCATTACATGCTCCTGTATTCTTCCCCCTTCAACCATTCCGGCTGCACTAATAATAATACAAGGGTCATAGTAATGCATTAATTCTTCGTGTTGATCCATATCTTCCAAGTATTCAATTCCTTCAAACTGGAACAAACTGCCATTTTCGCGCATGAAACTATGTGCTTCCTCATTTAATAAGTAAGCATGTCGCTCATATACCGGCGTACTTTTTATAGCAAGTGGGCTATCCACAAAAACTTTAAGCCAAGCTGGAATTAGCCCTTTTTGTTTCAATTGACGAATGGTAAAAACTATGGCTTGTGTGCGACCCACACTAAAAGCAGGAATTACTAGTCTTCCTCTAAATTCAATACAGGTTTTTTGAATATAGTTGAGCAATTCATCTTCTGCATTTTTCTCTACCATATGTTTTCTGCCGCCATAGGTAGCTTCAGTTATAAGGTAACTTACTCCTTCAAGTATTTCTCCATTTTTTACTAATTTGCTATTGGCTCTGCCCAAATCTCCTGTAAAACCTATGGTTTGGGTAACTCCTTTTTCTGTTATTGTAAGAGCTATACTAGCAGCTCCTAATAAGTGACCAGCTTCTACCAATTTTAAGCTAATTTCAGGATTAATTCTAAATTCTTTGTTTAGGTTCAAGGTGAGAAATTGATCTATACAATCTTTCACTTGCTTTTCATTAAACAATGGCTTTTCGATGTAATCGCGTTTTGTTTTCTTGGTGTTTGCAAGCGTTTTTCGGTAACTATTCCATTGTATGTTTGCCGAATCAAATAATAAAAATTGGGTAAGTTCTGCAGTTGCTGGGGTACAAATAATATGACCCTTAAAACCAGCACCTACAAGGGCTGGTAAATTGCCACTATGGTCAATATGAGCATGGGTTAAAATTACCAGATCAACAGTAACTGGCTCAAAAGGGAAAAGCTGTGCTCTAGCTACAGGATTCTTTTTCATTTCATAATCCATCCCGCAATCAATCAGAATTTTATAACCAGAATCTAAGGTTAATAAATACATACTGCCTGTTACCTGCTTTGCCGCACCAAAAAAACTTAACTTCATTCGTTCTTTATTTTCATTAAAATATCAGTGCACAAAGAAACACGCTTTCCTTAACTTTGTTTCATTCAAATAAGATATGATAACAATCCTTAACACAAATCCTAGTTTACTAAACGACTTTCTGGCAGAACTGCGAGACGTTTCGGTTCAAACAGACCGGGCCAGATTTAGACGAAACGTAGAGAGAATTGGAGAGCTTATGGCTTATGAAATAAGTAAAATATTGGAAAGGAAGCCCACAGAAATTTCTACTCCTTTAGGTACAGACACATCTCTTTGTCTAGTGTCACAGCCTGTTTTAGCAACCGTTTTAAGGGCAGGTTTGCCTATGCATCAAGGATTTTTAAACTATTTTGACAAAGCAGATAATGCCTTTGTTTCTGCTTTTAGAGAGCATACGGATGCACATTCGTTTGAAATTAAGGTGGGATATTTGGCCTCACCAGATTTAAATGGCAGAACTTTGATTTTAATTGATCCTATGTTAGCTACAGGAAGAAGTATGTACCAAAGTTATTTGGCACTCCTAAAAAGAGGGAAGCCTGGCAGGGTAATTGTTGCTAGTTTAATTGGAAGTGAGCAAGGCTTAGATTATATTAAGACCAATATACCAGAAGCAGATATTTATATAGCAGTGGTAGATCCTTTATTAAATGAAGATAGCTATATAGTGCCTGGTTTGGGAGATGCTGGCGACCTTTGTTTTGGAGAAAAACTATGAGAAAAATATTTTTTGTATTTTTGTATTTAGGATTAATTGGTGGCAAGTTGCATGCCCAAGAGGTAAAGAAAATAAATGCAGAAGAACTCGCGGCGTTTATCAATCACCCAACAGATACTGTTTATGTGTTAAATTTCTGGGCTACCTGGTGCAAACCTTGTATAGAAGAAATGCCAGTATTTGAAAAGGCCTTTGATACTTATAAAGGTAGATTGGTGAAGATTATTCTAATAAGTAATGATTTTAGCAAGCAAATTGATACCAAGCTAAAACCTTTTATGCTGCAAAAAGGTTTAAAAAATGAAGTTTGGTGGATGAATGAAACTGATCCAAACCGTTGGATAAATAAAGTAAATTTGAATTGGGAAGGTGAATTGCCAGCCACTTTAGTTTTCGGAGGAGGAAAGGGGGCAACCCAATTCCATTCAGGAGAGCTCAATGATTTAGGATTAAAAACAATGATTGAAAAACAACAGTAATATGAAGAAACTAATTTTAGCATTTTTAGTATTTGCGAACCTCACTTTGGTTCAAGCACAAACTGGGTATAAACCGGGCGACAAAGCCAATGATTTTAATTTAAAAGGAACCGATGGTAAAATGCATTCTATAGCTAGTTTATCTAAAGGAAAAGGTGCCATTGTTATTTTTACCTGCAATCATTGCCCTTTCTCTCAGGCCTACGAGCAGCGCATTATTGCAATTCATAAAAAATATGCTCCAAAAGGAATGCCTGTGGTGGCAATTAACCCAAACGACCCAACCCGGGAGCCAGAAGATAGTTATGAGAATATGGTTAAAAGAGCCAAAAAATATAAATATCCTTTTGCCTATTTAGTAGACGAAACGCAAGCTGTAGCAAAGATGTATGGAGCAACCAGAACGCCACACGTATTTGTGCTTAACAAAAGCAATGAGGTTATTTATATTGGCGCTATCGACGATAATTTTGAGGAGCCTAAAGCAGTTAAAGAAAAATATTTAGAAATTGCCTTAGATTCTTATTTAGCAAAGAAACCTATTGCTAATCCAAGCACTAAAGCAATTGGATGCGGCATTAAATGGAAGAAATAATTACAACTCTAAAATTGCATAGGTAGCATTTCCTTTGGCCACAAGAGTTTCTATCCCATTATTTTCTGTGAATATTTCTGCTTCGGCAAATATTATTTTCTGTCCTGCTTTTATTACAAATCCTCTGGCTCTTGCAGTTTGTCCTATACCTGGGTTTAGATAGGAAATTTTCATTTCGATAGTAACTACGGTTTGTTCTTTTTTTACTAGGGTAAATGCTGCAAAACCTGCTGCTAAATCTGCCAAGGTAGCTGTAACGCCGCCATGTAAAAAGCCAATTTGTTGTTTGTATTCTGGTTTAATTTCTAAAATTCCTTCCACTAAACCAGGGGAAATTAGATTGGATTTAAATCCAAGGAAATTCATAAAATGATTTTGTTCCATTTTGCTCCTAATCATAGCTTCATAATCAGGATTTTGGGGGATAAACTGCTGCACTTTTCTTTATTTGTATTGGTTTTATTACTTTGCGAAGGTAAGCAGTAAAAACCGTGCAAGCGATAACCGTTAAAACATATTCAGATAATCTCTACAATGCTGCAGATAATAGCAAGTTTCATAATGTGTTATTTTTTGAAGCCAATCATGTTAGTTCAGTAACCGTTGATGTTGCTGCCAAACAAATTATGGAAATGGTGGTAATTAGTGCTGCCACGCAGAATATTTTGCAGCTTTCCTATGATGAATTGAAGCAAATTCAGCCCTTAATGGATGAAATGGCTAAAAAGTACAAGGAAAGGAAGGTGGTAATTAGTGACAAACTTTGCACCTTGGTGCCAGAGTCCTTGCTAAATGTGGTGGAGACTGAGGCTTACCAGCAATTGAATCACCCCATCTTACCCAATTCTCAAGTGCTATATTGCAAGTTGCATGTGCAGCAAACTGCTGTATTATTTAACGTTAGAAATGAATTGGTTAAGCTAATCAGGTTTAATTTGCCCATGTCGGAGGTTATTCATGGGTCCCTATTATTTATAAAAGCAGTAGAACAGCAACAATTTTCGGATGCCTCTAACAAGCTGCATTTGCACATTCATCCTGGATATATAGAAATTTTATGTATAGACCAGCAGATTAGGTTTTACAATACATTTCCCTTCGAATCTGACACCGAGATTGTTTATTATTTGTTAGCGGCTGCAGAACAATTGCAAATTTCGCATAGTTGTGATGTGGTATTATACGGAAATTCGCCAATCTTGTCAGCTTTGCATACCCTTATTGGTAAGTATGTAAGAAATGTTCAATTTGCGATAAAGCCCAAGAATTTCACTTTCCCAGGAACATTTAAAGAATTTTCAGAACATCAGTTTTTTACCGAAGCAAGTGCCTTATTGTGCGAATAATTGGAGGGTTAAAAAAAGGTTTATTAATACAGCCGCCTAAGGGTTTACCGGTAAGGCCAACTACAGATCGGGCTAAGGAAAGCTTATTTAATATTTTAGCTAGCCGATTGGTGCTTGAAGATATTTTGGTATTGGATTTATTTGCAGGCACAGGTAATATGAGTTTTGAATTTGCCAGCAGGGGAGCGGCAAAGGTTAACAGTATAGATGCAGATTTTGCCTGTATACAATTTATAAAGTCGAGCGCTTTAAAGTTTGGTTTGAACCAAATAAATGCTCGGAAGCAAGATGTCTTCGCTTATATTAACCAATGCGATTCTCAGTTCGATATTATTTTTGCCGATCCTCCTTATGCCATTTCACGCATTCCTGAAATGATTAGGCAAATTTTAGAAAAGCCATTACTTAAATCCAATGCCCTGCTTATTATAGAACATAGCACCTTAGTAGATGTAAGTCATGAAGTGGGTTTTGTGGAGTCAAGAATTTATGGGCAATCTTCCTTTTCTTTTTTTGAAAGGAAATAAATATACCTTTGAATCTTTATGCATATGAAGAAAATAGCCTTATTCCCAGGAACCTTTGATCCCATTACTATTGGGCATGTAAATATTATAGAAAGAGGTTTACCCTTGTTCGATGAAATCATTGTGGGCATTGGCCATAATAGCAGTAAAGCCACTTTGTTTCCAGTTGAAAAGCGTATAGCTTGGATAGAGGAAATTTATAAGAATAACCCTAAGGTTCGTTGCGAGGTATATGAAGGCCTTACTGTTAAATTCTGCGAAGAACATGGTGCACAATACATCTTAAGAGGTATCAGAAATATGGCTGATTTTGATTACGAAAAGAATATAGCCCAAATGAATAAAATTGTATATCCCAAAGCAGAAACTGTTTTCCTTATGTGCGACCCTGCCTACACGCCAATTAGTTCTTCCGTGGTAAGGGATTTAATAAGAAATGGGGGAGAAATTAAGGCCTTTGTTCCCAAAGAAGTTCAAATTTAAATTTGGCTTTCCTTTACTTCAAATAACAATTCGCGAATAGATTCATAAGTATCTAGCGTTTCGGGATTAACATTTTCATAGTCTTCCCACTTTACTTCACTGATACTTTCCTCAATTTGAGGAACTAATATACCATTAAACGCGGAATTCATGAGGTACCAATGAGATACCTTTAGGAAACGATGTCCCTGCAACTTATACGTATGAAAGGTATCTCCAAAATAACGTTCAATACTTAACTTGTTGATACCGCATTCTTCTTCTACCTCTCTTTTAGCACCCTCTTCTGCAGTTTCACCTGGGTCGATTTTACCTTTAGGCAAATCCCATTTTCCAAGTCTTTTCATCAGTAAAAGTTGCTTTTTCGAATTAAAAACAATACCGCCGCTTGCATGAATGCTTGTAAAATGAGATTTTAATTCTAACGATACTGTGGTAGGATCATCACATAAAATAAAGCCTCCAATTGCATTGGGTTCTTCTACTTTTCTAACAGATTCTAATAACTTTTCTTTACCAGAATAAGCAAAAGTTTTTAATTCTTGAAAGCGCGGCTCAATAGGCTTTTCAGCACATATTATTAATGGTTTATCGTTGATGAAAAATTTATACATTTGCGCTTATGCAACAATCTAATGATACAGCCACAAATATAGCAGAATATTTGCTTCAAATTAAAGCGATTAAATTAAGTCCATCGAATCCTTTTACATGGGCAAGTGGACTAAAGTCCCCAATTTACAGCGATAACAGACTATCCTTATCTCATCCAGCTATTAGAACAGATATTAAAAAGGCTTTGGCTATGGAAATTACAAAATGTTACCCAGGTGCCGATGCGATAATTGGTGTGGCTACTGCAGGTATTGCTCCAGGGGCTTTGGTTGCCGACGAAATGAATCTTCCTTTTGGTTACGTGCGCTCCGAAGCTAAAAAACATGGAATGGGCAAACAGGTAGAGGGAGATATTCAACCAGGCGCAAAGGTTGTGGTGGTTGAAGATTTAGTTTCTACTGGTAAAAGTAGCCTTCAAGCAATTGAAACGCTAAGAGATTTTGGTGTAGAAGTGTTAGGCTTGGCAAGTATTTTTACGTATGGGTTTGCTGTGGCAAACGAGAATTTTTTAAAAGCCAATTGCCCTATGTTTTCTTTAAGTAACTACGATGCCTTAATTAAGGTGGCAGCAGAAAAAGGATATGTCTCTTTAAGCGAAAAGGAGACCTTAAGCACTTGGGCGCAAGACCCCGAAGCTTGGTCTAATGGTCAAGGAAAATAAAGAATAAATGGCATTCAAACTTTCCAAAAATCCGTTTAAAGCGGCCTATGCCATTTACTTTGGTTTGGGAGTGGTACTTATGTTTATCCTATTGTATCCCTTAATAAGATTGGGTTTAAGCCATCCTAAAATGTACCGCTTTGCTCATATGGTTAGAAAGTTTTGGGGTAAAATATTGCTTGTGGTAGGTTTCATGCGCGTAAAACAGTATTATGAAGAACCTTTAGACCTTAAGCAATCTTATATCATTGCGCCAAACCATACTTCACAAATTGATATTATTACCTTAACCGTTAAATTGCCTTTGTTCTTTAATTTTATGGCTAAGGCAGAATTGGAGCGCGTTCCTTTTTTTGGTATCTGGTTCAGAACAATTGATATTGCTGTAGATAGACGTAATGCGCGCAAGGCTGCGTTGGCCTACAGAAAGGCACTTCAGTGGTTAGATCAAGGCAATAGTATGGCAATATTCCCCGAAGGAACTATCAGCAATCAAGTACCCAAATTGATTGCGTTTAAGGATGGACCATTTAGAATGGCTATAGAAAGACAACTTCCAGTTTTACCGGTTACAATTATTGGAAATTGGAAGGTTTTCCCAGATCAAGGCGTGTTTGAAGGAAGACCTGGTATTGTTCACCAGTATATTCATAAAGCAATACCCACCAAAGGAATGACATTAGATGACTTAGAGAGTTTAAAGAATCAGGTTTTTAAGGTGATTAATACTAAATTGCAATCGCATGGATATTAATAATGAAATGATAGCACGGTTAGCCGACCTTGCCAAATTAGAGTTTGACGGGGAAGAAACCGAAAAAATAAAAGGAGATTTAAGTAGAATCCTTACCTATTGTGAAACGCTTAATCAGGTAAACACAGAAGGAGTTGAGCCGCTTATTTTTATGAGTGAAGGGTCTAATATTTTGAGGGATGATATTTCTGGGCATACAGTTACCAAGTCCGAAGCACTTAAAAATGCGCCTTCAAAAGATAGCGATTATTTTAAAGTTCCTAAATTTATCGAGAAATAGTGACAGATACGGTAATTGATATCCAAGAAATCGGGAAAACCTATCGTATTGGAGAGGTTGAAGTGCATGCTTTACGTTCTGTAGATTTAAATATTAAAAAAGGTGAGTATGTTGCATTAATGGGACCCTCTGGTTCTGGCAAATCTACTTTAATGAATGTTCTTGGTTGCTTAGATACTCCCTCGCGCGGCACTTATGCATTAAATGGTACACAAGTGAGCAAAATGACCGATAATGAGTTGGCAGAAATAAGAAATAAGGAAATAGGTTTTATTTTTCAAACCTTTAATTTGCTTGCAAGAAATACCGCTATTGATAATGTTGCACTTCCTTTAGTATATGCAGGTGTAAGTAAAAAGGAAAGAATAGCCAGAGCAGAAAAAACACTTACAGATGTAGGTTTAGGGGATAGAATGGAGCACAAACCCAATGAGCTTTCTGGAGGTCAAAGGCAACGTGTAGCTATTGCACGTGCGCTTGTAAATAATCCATCAATTATTTTAGCAGACGAGCCCACTGGTAATTTAGATACCAAAACGTCTCATGAAATTATGGATTTATTGGAGCAAATTCATGAAAACGGAAATACAGTAATTATTGTAACGCATGAAGAAGATATAGCTAAGCGTGCCAAAAGAATTGTGAGGCTGAGAGATGGTGTTGTTGAAAGCGATACACTGGCTTAAACCAATAAAAATTCTCTGTAAAAGTAAGTTTGGAATAAACCGTCTAATTTAGGCTTCTCTTTAAATAAGCCAAATAGGGTAGACCCACTGCCACTCATCGCTGCATAGCTAGCTCCTTTTAAATATAATGTATCTTTTATTTCTTTTAGGATTGGATGTATTTCAAAAACGCTTTTTTCAAAATCATTCTCCAAAAGGTATTTCCATTTTTCAACGTTTTGAACCAATACTTCCTCAATTGAAATCACATCTTCTTTTTCAATCGTATTATGCTTAAGTCCTGCAAAAGCCGCAGCAGTGCTTACATGGATTTCTGGGTTAATCAATACTATCCAATAGCCTCTTAAACTAAAATCTATTGGCTTTAAAATTTCACCCCTTCCTAATCCAATACAAGGTTTATCGTATATAAAAAAGGCACAATCACTTCCTAACATAGCTGCGTAATTGCATTGTTTTTCTATACTTAGGTTCAAACCGAAATGAGCATTGATTAATCTGATAGCAAACGCGCCATCACTAGAGCCTCCTCCTAAGCCAGCTCCCATTGGTATTTGTTTTAATAAAGCAAAAGTTACAGGACCTAAATTATAATCCTTTGCAATTAACTGATAGGCTTTAAGAATAAGGTTCTGATTGGTATCCCCTGGTACATCTAAACCATAGGTTTGTAAAACAGCCCCAGTTTGATTCTCGTTTCCGCTAATGATTTCCAATGCATCAGTTAAGGGTATTGGATAAAATAGGGTTTCCAAATTGTGATAGCCATCGGCCCTTTTTTTGCCAACACGCAAACCTAGATTTATTTTACAAGGAGGAAAAAGTATCATACACTTTGAACTAATCTAGGGTCAAGATTAAATGGTTCTATCCAATTTATTGCAACTTGTTTTGCAAATTTTGGATGTAAAGGGTTTAATATGTAATTAAATTCTCTAGGGATAATACATGAAGGAACCTTTAGCACTAGTGATGAATAGTTTTGAATCCATTGGTCGCCTATAAATTTTGTGCTTTCTGGTGCTGGATATTGCTGCCAACCTATGGGTAAATCAGATAAAGAAATACTTTCTATTTGAACTTTTTCATCGAGTTTTAAACAACATAACTGCAAGGTATTTATGGATGAAATTCCATTACTATTACAAGCTAATTCTAGTGCACAAAGCGAAATACTTCCCCCACAATACACCATTGAATTTCCTGGAGAATTCCACCTTCCACCAAATCTTTTAGCCCCTAAGCCACTAAGGTCTCCCGCAAAGGCTGGTGTGGTAAGTCTATAAACTAACATTAAGAGAAAACTCCTTCTTCTAATCTGTTTAAGGTATTTAATACCAAGTTTGCCCCAATGCCTGTATCTAATAAGGATAGCGGTGTTTGCCCATTTAATGCCAGCAATGGCGATTTTAACCATTGTTGAACGGCTAAATTAGTACTAAATAGTTGTTGTGCTTTTGTATAAATAAGCGACATTTCAATGGCTTGCTCTGTGGTGTAGATATCGAGGTTTTGAGATTCTGTAAAACGCTGAAAAGTTTTAGTACTTATATGTAATACTTTACAAAGTTCTTCTTGGGTTAAGCCCATTAAAGATGCCAATTTTAAAAGACTACTTTTAGATATGCCATTTCTGGTGGCTTCTATAAGACCAAACTCTGAACTTACTATATTTTCTAGGCCTAATAGGGCTGAAATTGCAACATAAGGACTACTTTTATATGAATACGC
>JBIKKC010000218.1:0-4015 GCA_044360615.1 Bacteroidia bacterium
ATGTGCTCAACAAGTTCCACCTAATGGCGGCCCAAAAGATGAACAAGCGCCAAAGGTAATTGGATCAAGACCAGAGAATAAAACACTGAAATTTGATGATAAGAAGATTAGCATTCAGTTAGATGAATATATTCAAATAAAAGATGCTTCTCAAATTGTGATATCTCCGCCTATGAAAGATAAACCAACCATATCTGCTAATGGGAAACAAATTGAAATTGAATTTTATAATAATAAGCCTAAACCAAATACCACTTACACCATAAATTTTGGTTCAGCCATTGCGGATATACATGAAGGAACAAGCTTGACTAATTACTCCTATGTTTTTTCTACCGGGGAGTATTTAGACTCTAATTCCATTTCAGGAATAGTAGAAACTGCACTTGAAAGAAAGGTTAGGAAGGATGTAGTTGTGGCGATTTACAAATGTTCAAACTTCACTGATTCAACGCTATCAAAAGAGTTACCGGATTATTTTGCTAAGAGCTATGAGGATGGCAATTATAAAATGGAAAATTTACCCAATGATAGTTTCTACATATTTTGTTTTGAAGACTTGAACTCTAATCTGAGGATTGAACCTAATGAACCTTGCGGATTCAAGAATGAGAAAATAAACTCTGCTTCTTATAATAGTAAAATTAGTTTACGCATATATAACCCTCATACCTATAAACCTGGTACAATAGTAGAAAGTTTTTCAAAGCAAAAGTCTAAATATCAATTTGTTATTTATGATTTAAGTATGGTGAAGCTTGAACCATTGGATACTTTTATAAGACACTCGACAATTAATGAAGGTTTTAATGGAATAGATACCTTAAATTACTTTAGCACCATTATCGAAGACACATTATCTGCAAGATTTAAGGTTATAACAAGTGATAGTATTTATGAGATCAAACTCAAAACAAAAACTAAGTCCAAATTGCCTGCATTTGTATTAGGGTTTGAGAATCCAAAAAGGCCAACAGATACCTTGTCTTTAATTAGCACAATTCCTATAGAAAATATAGATTGGAATGGGCTTAGCATTAAGCGTGACACATTAGAAATTAAGCCAAAATCAATACACAAATACAATCAAACAACCTGGAAAATAGTATTACCTAATGAAGAGGGGGCTACCTACCAAATATCATTTAGAGACTCATCCATTAAAAGTATTCTTGGACAATATAATGAAGCTTTAAGCGGTACTTATAGTATTGGATCTGAAAAAGATTTTGGAAGTATTTTATTAGATATAAATTACACAGATAGAGAACCTTTACTTCTTCAATTAGTTGAAGATAAAGAAAATGGTAAGGTTATTTATAGTACCGTAATTTTAGAATCCAAGAAGCTAGAAATAAAAAACCTTGAGCCTTTAAGTTATAAAATTAGGTTCATAAAGGATACTAATAAAAATGGTAAATGGGATAGAGGTATGTTAAATGAAAGGATACTACCTGAAGAAATATATTACTTCGAGAATCCTATTTCAGTAAAAGCTTATTGGGACATTGAACAAAGTATAAATCTATCTAATTTATTAAATAATTGATTTTAAATTAGTTACATATTTAACTAATTGCGACATTTTCCACAATTAAAATAAAAAGTATGTGGAAATAGCTATTAAAAAAGTGGAGAAGAAAAAAGTGTAAAATTGGGTGTTAGAAAGATAATTAAAGATGGGGATTACTTTAGTATCTGTTCACAATTAGGTAATGCAAAATTTACACTCAATTAGGTGTGAATAGGAATTAAAAATAACGTTGGTAAATAATTAAAATACTAATAATGAATAAATTCTATCGTTAAAAAAATGTTAAGTAATTCTAATAAGTCAATAATCAAGTATAAATAAATTTCTTTTTCAACTAAACTAACACACCTATTACAATAAACTAATTTAAAAGTATATAAGTAATAATACATTGTGTTGGTTGAAAACTATTGCAGGATGATTCTTCAAGCTTTACCTTTGACCTTCCAAGACGAAATGATGCTACCATGAAAGAAAAATTAGAAGAAATACGCCAGCATGCAGAATCTTTTGCAATTAAAAATACAGCTCATGTTGAGCAATTTAGGTTACAATTTCTTTCAAAAAAAGGTGAATTAAACGAACTATTTGAGCTTTTTAAAACGGTACCTAATGAGTTAAAAAAAGAGATGGGTCAACAATTGAATCAATTAAAGCAATTGATTCAAGGAAAATGGGAAACTGCACAGGTTCAATTTGAAACAGAAGTAAAAGGGGTTAATAAAGGCTCTATAGACCTTACGCTTACTCCTGAGCCATCATATACTGGAGCGCGACATCCACTTTCAATTATAGAAAATGAGATTGTTTCTATTTTTTCAAAGTTAGGATTTGTGTATGCTGAGGGTCCAGAAATTGAAGATGATTGGCATAATTTCTCTGCATTAAATTTTCCGCCTAATCATCCTGCAAGAGATATGCAAGATACTTTTTTTATCTCCGAAGATATTGCGTTAAGAACGCATACTAGTTCTGTACAAGTTAGGTTGATGGAAAACCAAAAGCCACCTATACGCGCTATAATGCCTGGAAGGGTATACCGAAATGAGGCTATTTCAGCACGTGCAAACTGCTTTTTTCATCAAGTGGAGGGAATATACATTGACGAGAAAGTTAGCTTTGCAGACCTTAAGCAAACGCTTTTTTATTTTGTACAGGAATTATTTGGAAACGATATTAAAGTTAGGTTCAGACCGAGTTATTTTCCATTTACCGAGCCTAGCGCAGAAATGGATATTAGCTGTTTACTTTGTAAAGGAGAAGGGTGTAATGTTTGTAAATACACTGGTTGGTTAGAAATTTTGGGTTGTGGAATGATTGATCCAAATGTATTAACCGCGAATGGAATAGATGCCGAAAAGTATAGTGGTTTTGCATTTGGAATGGGAATAGAACGAATTGCTATGCTTAAATTTGAAGTGAAGGATTTGAGAACCTACTTTAGCAATGATGTAAGATTTTTAGGTCAGTTTGAGAGTTTATAATTACAAAAAAACATGAATAGAGGTCCAATTAGTAAGTTTGTTGAAACACATTACAAACATTTTAATGCTGCTGCATTAGTAGACGCTGCAAAAGGTTACGAAATCCACCTAAATGAAGGAGGAAAAATGATGATTACCTTAGCTGGCGCTATGAGCACGGCTGAGCTAGGTAAATCACTTGCTGAAATGATTAGACAAGATAAAGTTGCTATTATTTCATGTACAGGAGCTAATTTGGAAGAAGATATTATGAACTTGGTGGCGCATTCGCACTATAAGCGTGTTCCCAATTACAGAGATTTGAGCCCACAAGATGAATGGGATTTACTAGAAAATCATTTTAATAGAGTAACAGATACTTGTATTCCAGAGGAAGAGGCTTTCCGCAGGTTGCAAAAGCATATTCATAAGATTTGGAAGGACGCAGATTCTGCAGGTGAACGATTTTTTCCGCATGAGTATATGTATAAAATATTGTTAAGTGGGGAATTGGAGCAGTATTATGAAATAGACCCTAAAGATAGTTGGATGTTAGCTGCAGCTAAGAAAAACCTGCCTATCATTGTTCCTGGATGGGAAGATTCTACCATGGGAAATATTTTTGCCTCTTATGTAATTAAGAATGAGATTAAAGCCAGCACTATGAAATCTGGTATTGAGTATATGGCATGGTTGGCAGATTGGTATGTAAAGAACTCAGAAGGAAAAGGGGTTGGCTTTTTCCAAATAGGTGGAGGTATTGCAGGTGATTTTCCTATTTGTGTAGTACCAATGCTTTACCAAGACATGGAAATGGAGAATATACCTTTCTGGAGTTATTTCTGTCAAATTAGCGACTCAACCACCTCATATGGGTCTTATAGTGGTGCGGTACCTAATGAGAAAATCACTTGGGGAAAATTAGATATTCATACTCCTAAATTTATTGTTGAGAGTGATGCTACCATTGTAGCACCCTTAATCTTTGCTTGGATTTTGGGTTGGTAAAACAGCCTTA
>JBIKKC010000219.1:0-4005 GCA_044360615.1 Bacteroidia bacterium
TTTTAAACGGATTAGCAGTTCAGCATGCGTTTCGGTAATTTCCCAAATCGCTAAAATTTGATTTTCTCCTAGATTTATTTGTTTAGCGAGTGGCATAAAGGTGCAAGTTTAAAATATTATAATGATTTTTGAACCGATATGGATTTTAAAAACAGAATAAATGCCAGAAGACTACAAGTTTTTACTGGCCATACAGGGAGCATTTATGCCATTGCCTTGAACCCACAAAACGAGAAAATATACACCAGTGGGGGAGATGGCCTCGTAGTAGAATGGGATTGGAGAGTACCGGGGAAAGGTGTTTTGGTGGCCAAAGTGGAAGAGCCTGTGTATAGTTTGTTTTGGGAAGGGGCACAGGGAAATCTTTGGATTGGAACTGCCTCTGGAAAAGTGCATGTTATTGATTTAGCACAAAAAAAAGAGGTTAAATTATTTGAATCGCACGCACAAGGTGTGTTTGACTTCAAGCCCTTTTCTGGGCTTTTGGTATCGGCAGGCGGAGATGGAAAACTTACCAGCTATGATATTGAAAACCCTAAGATTGAAAACCAAATAAAGCTTAGCGAAAAGAGCTTACGTTGTTTAGCGGTGAGTTCAGATGAAACTTGCTTAACAGCAGGTTCAAGTGATTATCATATGTATGTTTTAAGAGATAATTTAGAAGGTGTTAACCATAAGTTTAAAGCCCACGATAATTCTGTTTTTAGTGTGGCTTACTCGCCAGATGGCCAGTATTTACTGAGTGGTGGGCGAGATGCTATGTTAAATGTGTTTGATGTTGAAAATGGTTTTATCTTAATAAAAAGCACAGCCGCGCACAATTTACATGTGCACCATATAGCAGTTAAAGCGGATAGTGATTATTTTATTACTTCTAGTATGGATAAGACCATAAAAATATGGGCTTGGCAGGATTTTGAATTAATGAGAGTAATGGATAAAATGCGGCATCAGGCCCATGTAAATTCTATCAATAAAGTGCTGTGGATTAATGCATCTATTTTTGCAAGTATAAGTGATGATAAATGTGTGATGATTTGGGAGCTTGAATCTTAAAATTTTATCAAAATTTAACAATTTTCTGATTTTTGTATATTAAATTATACAGCTAATTATCATTATTTTCGTTTATTTAAATTCTTTTTACTTCTTTCTAAGTAATTTAGTTAAGAAAAAATTAATTTATTGTTGACAATTTGGTGACAATAATCTATGTTCATAAACTTAAAGACCAGATAAATATCCTAAAAAGCCTATAGAAAAAACTTTACTAAAAATTGTAGTTGAAATTGTGCAAGAGATGAGCGCCCTCGCTAGTTTGGGTCGTATTTGTAAAGCCTAATGTAGATTCTTAATTATTTTTCTGGTTTGTAACATAGAAATAACTATAAAACAAACCATATGAATTTATTTAAAATCAAAGTTTTTAAAGTCTTTTTAAAGCACATTCTGTTATTGCTCACCATTGTATTAATTGGTTTAAAACCTGCTATTGGGCAAGGTACCGTTTTTTCCGTGGTAGGAAACAATAGCTCTCCAATTGGCGCAACCGCAGATCAAAATCCTTTTCAAAATTATTATACCCAATCAAAAGGTCAATATTTATATACTGCAGCTCAACTGAATGCTGCTGGTATTTTTGGTCCTACCCAAATCCATTCAATAGGTTTCAATGTTACCAGTTTAGCTACAGCGGGGATTACTTGCTCAGGTGGTAATATTACCTCTAATACCCAAATGTTAAATTATTCCGTTAGGATCAAGACAACCTCAACAACAGTATTAACAACTACTTTTGAAACAGCTGGTTTTACTACAGTTAGGGCCTCAAGCACCTATAATGTGGCTTCTGGATGGAATACTTTTACCTTGAGTACCCCCATAGCTTGGGATGGAGTTTCAAATATTCTTATTGATGTTTGTCATGATAACTCTAATAATGTTACAACCACAACTTGTTATGGTTCAAACGGCGCAGGTACAGTTGCAGCAAGTTCAACAGCAACAACTCTTTCTTGTATGAGGAGGCAAGATAGTGAAGGAGATATATGTGCTACAACCTCAACAGCAACCACTTCATTAATAAGGCCTGATATCAGGTTCCAATATACCCCGCCACCAATGCGTTTTGTTTCCTCAAACGTTGTTCAAAGTTTGACCACACCTGTTATACCGGGAACAATTAATAATCAAATAATAAGAGTAGATGTTGTAACAACTGGCTCTGGAAATCCATTAAACTTAACAGAGTTAAATTTTAATACGAATGGAACAAATAATTTAGGAAATGTAACCAATGCAAAAGTATTTTATACTGGTAACAGCGCATCATTTGCGGCAACAAATCAATTTGGTTCAACCGTTTCAAACCCGGGTGCCACGTTTAATCTTGCAGGTTCAAGAACCCTAACAACTGGAACAAATTATTTCTGGTTGGTTTATGATATAATTGGTTCGGCTCCTTCCAATGATACGGTAGATGCTGCATGCGTTCAACTTACATATGATTCCTTAACAACGCTAAGGTCAGTTGTACCAACTGTTACTTCACCATCGGGCTTTCGTGTGGTTAGGCCAAGTTTAAATGGTTCATACAATATTGGTTCGGGTGGTGCTTATACAACTCTTACAGCTGCTTTAAATGAGATTAATGCGGTAGGCGTTACAGGGCCAGTAGTGTTTAATTTAACAGATGCGCGTTATGCAGTTTCAACTGGCGAAACTTTTCCATTGGTTATTAGTAATATTCCAAGCTCTTGTAATACTTGTAATGCAAATAATCCAATTTTAACTATTCAGCCTGCGGTTTCTTCAACAAGTGCGTTAATCGAAAATTTGGCTGCTAATAGTGCCGCTGTTTTTAACTTGAGTGGTGCTAGGTATATAACTATAAATGGCAGACCTGGAGGAACCGGAACTTCAAAAACAATGCATATTGCGAATGGGAATGCAGCAAATCAAACAATTGTAATGCAAAATGATGTAAGAGGTATAGTTCTTACAGATTGTTATATAAAGGGCGCAAATACATCAACTTTAAGTGGTGCTATAGTTTTGGGAGGCACTACAGGAACTCAAGGAAATGATAGTATTCAAATCTCTAATAACAATATTAGAACATATGAAAATCATAGCGCAAGCGCTGCTCCTAATTTGGCCAATTGCTTTTATAGTGCAGGGCAAAGCTTAACAGCGCAAAACGATTATGTTTTCTTTAATAATAATAATTTTTACAATTTTAGCAGAAATGGGATTGATGTAGTTACGTCGGCAGGAAATGGCGCCTTTTGGAACATCACAAACAATAGTTTCTATGATACCTCAGGTTCTTCGGTGGCTGCCTCAACAAGAACTGCAATAAGTTTTTTACCATCTGCAAGTGCTACTAATTCTTTCGGACATGTAATTAGCGGTAACTTTATTGGAGGTACAGCACCGTTATGTGCAGGTGCGGCCTTAAACTTCTCTGGATCTAGTGGAACTTTTACGGGTATTGCGGTGAGTAATTCGGCTAGTGCAAGTGCCACGTTAGTTACAAATAATACCATAAATAATATTAATTATAGCAATGTTTCTGGTGCTAGGTTGTTAAATGGTATCACCCTTGCTGGTCCTGGTACTTACACGGTAACTGGTAATATTTTAGGTCATAGAACTGTTGCTAATTCAATTACAAGCGCAAATAATGGTCCAATTGTTTTTATCAATAATACCGCTACAGGTACCAATTTAAATATCAATAATAATGTGGCTGCTAATATAGGCATGACCAATACCACTGGTACGAGTGTTGCCTTCAGAGGTATTGTCTCCTCGGGTGGTTCAGCTGTTATACAAACGTATACAGGAGATAGTATTTTTAATATTTCTTTACGAGGAGCAAATACGGGTACCACCACCACGGCTGCTTTTGTGGGCATTGGCTTAAGTAATAGCCCAAGTAATTTAACCCTTAGTAGTAATTTTGTGAATAACATAACCAATCTACAGATTGGTGGTCATTTA
>JBIKKC010000220.1:0-3998 GCA_044360615.1 Bacteroidia bacterium
GCTCAATAAAAATTAAATTATGCGTAATCTATTTGCCACCCTTCTTTTATTTTCTTTAAGCACCTTTTATGCCTGCTCACAGAACAACAAAAAGGAAAATGCAACCACGGAGAAACCTGTTATGGAATTGTTAAATGCAAAGGAATTTGAAGCTAGGATTAAGGCAGAACCTGGAATGGTAATTGACGTTAGAACAGCCTCTGAACAAAAGAAAGGTATGATTTCTGGAGCTACGGCTATCGATATATTTTCTGAGGATTTTGAAGCGCAGATAGACCAATTAGATAAAACAAAAACTTATTATGTGTACTGTGCTGGTGGCGGAAGAAGTTCTGAGGCAGCTGAACTCATGAATAAAAAAGGCTTTTCGCATGTGGTGGATTTAGATGGCGGTTTTAAAGCTTGGCGTGAACTTAATTTACCTACAGAAATTAGCAATTAAGAAATTTTTACCCTAATTTTTTCTCCCATTCTTACGCCAACTTCATAAGGCATATCTAGTTTATTTTCTTCTTGAACCAAGGATTCTTTATGTGCCAGATAGTTCTTATATGCATCCGTTTCTTTATCCCATTTAGTGCATAAAAACATATATGCCATAGAAAAATAGATGATGGTACCTGTGGGCATTTGCCCTAAAATTTGGTTTCCATAACTTGCTAAAACAATACCAAAATAACCACAAGTAAGTGCTATCATTCGCTGTCGCAAGTCGGGATCTTTAAGTTGGTAAACCCTGTATACGCCAATAAGTAAAATTAAAACTAAAGTAATTATATGTAATACCAAACCTATGATACCCGTCTCTACCCAAATCTTAACGTACCAACTATCTAAGGCAACTTCAGATAAAAATGAACCTGGACTAAACCTTGCGCCCCAGCTACCTCCAGAGCCAATACCACCTCCAAAAGGCCGAGTGGCCAAATAGACTCCAAGCTTCTTTTGATTATCTATCCTAACCTGCAAAGAGGCATCATTTGGATCGAGGGCAGTGCGCATACGATGCACTTGGTAGTTGGTATCACCAATGTGAGTATATTTTAAAAATCCAAATAATAAAGCCCCAACCAATGTTCCAATTAATAATATTCTAAAATTGCCAATTAAAAAAAGATAGAGAAAACCACCGGCAGCAATAACAAAAAGAGGCCCGCGACTTCCAGATAGTGCATATCCCCAAAAACATACAGCAGTTATAAACCAATACAGATACTTTTCTTTCTTTGAATATGGACCAATGGCCATTAAGAAAGCGGATAATGTAGTATGCGCCATGGCTGCACCAAATTGACCTGCATCGCTATAAAAGGAGAAAATTCTTAATCTTCCATGAATTTCATGTGTGATTTTTCCTCCATCATCCAACCATTTTCTCTCCCCTTCGGTAACACCAAACAAATCCATTTTAAACCCGTAAAAAGCAGAAATTAAAGACCACACAAACCAAATTTTAATCAATTGGTTCATATCCTCTCTTTTATTCATAAGAATTAATATAAGAGGAATCATTTGAATTTGATATAATGAAACTCCCCTCACGGCATAAAACCAAGCTTCCTTGCTTTTTGCTTCGGGATTAATCAACTCTAGCAATGTATAACCAAACCAAACAAATAAAATTATAACCAATGGATTATTAAATACCTTAATATCTTCCTTTGAAGCCTTAAAAATGGTTGCAATAACTGTAAGGATTAGAATGCCATCTATAAATAAGCCAAAGGGAATACCTCCCGGAATAAATCTGCCTAATCCATTGGCTAAAAAAGAGAAATGTAAGGCTGTAAGCAGGCCAATTTTAGGACTTTGAAAAACCCAATATAAAAACCCAAGAACAAAAGGCAAGGTAATAAAAAGTGTAGCACCTACCATTTGACCTTTATTAATAACATAACCCAAAACAAGGGCTATGCAAACAAAGCCTACAAAGGGAATGAGATCTTTGGTATATTTATTTTGAAGGAGTTCCATCAAAATAAAACTTAATATTTATCGCCGCCAAGCAGCATTTTCAATCGTTTTCTTAAGTATGACCTCCGTTTAGGAATTTCTCCATAGATAGACTCTAGCATATCTGGAGCTACATGGTTTAACATAACGCTAATTTTACCATGAGCCATTTTTAAATATGTTTTTAAAAGGAAATTATCTGCACTTGTCCAAGATTTGGCCGCGTGAACTACCATGATAGAATAGTTTGCCTGATCTACTAGATTTGCGGGAATTGGATATTTATTTAATCTAGGAATTTCTATAACATTATAGGAAACATCTTCTGGATCTGGGGTTTCACTTTCATTTTCATGAATAAAATCTAAGATGCTATGGTAATCTATAATACCATCATTTACTTGATACTTGTAGGTAAAAAGTTTAGGATTATCTTTATCTAAATATTTACCAAATTCACCGCTCACTTCTGGGTATAGATAAATTACCTTTTTCCTAATTCTACTTAACTTATTCACTAGGCTTTCGGCAACATAGCTTTTGCCTTCATTTCCTTTGGTACTTAATACAATTATGGTGTAACTTTTAGCAGCAGGTTGCGAATACTTTAAATCAATAAAAAGGGTATTCACAACTTGTTGCATTAAGCTGGTTTGAATTTCATTTATTTTGATTGCCTTATCTTCTAAATACTCATGTTCTGGTAAAGCGCTTAGTAAAGGTAAACCAATTATTTTCTCTACCCTATCTGGTGATTTAATTGTCTTATCCAATAATGCATTACCAATATAAAATGCTAAGAGCAGAATGAAACCTGCAATAAAGGAAACTGCAATTAATAATCCACGCTTAGAGGGTTGAGGATTTATAGGAAAAAAGGGATGGTCAACCACTTTTAATTGGTTACTCATTTCTAAACTTTGCTGTCTAAGTTTAGCCGTATTTAAGCCATTTAACACAGCTAGGTATTGCTTTTCTTGCACACCCACTTCCCGTTCCAATCTATTTATGGTTGAACCTAAAGGTGCAAACTCTTGGTATATACCATCGTATTGTTTAATACGTTGCTCAAAAACCAAAAGCCGTCCTTTGCTTTCTTCATACTCTACCACTTTTGTTAACCATTCATTTAACAAGGCTTCTTGCGGAACCCATTCTATGGAGTTATTAAATTCGTAATAATCTCTAGCCTTTTCCTTAAGTTGTAATTTAATACGTTCTGTTTCATCCTGCAATTCACTTATGATATCTGCACCATACTTAAAAATTTGCGCATTGGTTATTTTGTAATTAACATTTGCCAAATCTTGTCTTAACTTAACTAGCTCTTCATTGGCCGTAACAAAATCGCTATAATTGTTCATTTTCTCTTCGATTCTAATGAGCGCTTTTTGCGCCGCCTCAGATCTCATCTTTTCTTTATAGTATTCTGTAGATAAATCTTCTTTAGATTCAGCAACAAACTTGGCCTGTTCATAATAATTAATGATTTTATTATTTACACCAAAATCTTTTAGTTTATTCTCTGAACCTTGCAATTGGTTAAAGGCTACCTTCATTTGATCCTCAAAATATTTAACCACATTCATGGTTTCAGAACCTTTAATATTCTTGTATCTTTCAGAAAATGCATCAATTAAATACTTTAGGGTATTAACACAAACGCCTGGATCACTTGCTTTATACCCAATTTCTAGCATATCTGAGGTACTTTTTCTAGAAACAGTTATATTTTTTGAAATTGTATTTAAAGCATAAGGACTAGCATAATCTGTTAATAAATATTGAACCGTATTTATGTTACTACTATCTTTAATTCTGTAAAGCTTATCTACCGTTTTTTTAAAATTACCAGGTACTATTAGTTTCGCTATATCTTCATCGTTTAATAATTTATGAAGGTCTTTATACCCCTTTTGATCCAAAATATCTTTATTGGGTTCTTTCATTAACAAGTGCTGGGCAAGTAATTTAATAGAAACCTCCTCTAAAGTTTCTCTAGATTTTACTGTAGTAATTAAGTTATCAAAAGCATTGTTAACTGC
>JBIKKC010000221.1:0-3979 GCA_044360615.1 Bacteroidia bacterium
AAAGAATCGAAAAGTTTTTGGTAGGTTTCAAAATCTCTGGAACTCATTAACCCCATGCTATGTAAATTTGGGGCAAAAATGTGGGCATCTTCGTAAATGGTTCTATCTTGAATGATGTTTTTCTTTGCCTTTTGCATCTGCAAAATGGAGTTATAACGCTCATTTAAGAAAAAAATCTGCAGATTGAAGCTCCAACGTTGCATGTCTTCATAGAAATCGCTGATGTATGGATTGTCTTCCACATTCTCATAATGCGGCTCAAACTTGTAGTGTTTAGACAGCAAAGTGGTTAGGGTGGTTTTTCCTGAGCCTATATTTCCGGCGATAGCTAAGTGCATATTCTCTCTTCTCAATTATTACGCTAAAAAACAATTTTAAGTTCAGACGAACAAATGTAGCCCAGATATTTTTTTCCTGAGCCAAAATTTAGCATCTTGCCCTATGCAAATTCAATTCTTCGGGGCCGCCCAAATGGTAACCGGCAGCAAACATCTTCTAACCACCCCAAAAGGAACGCAAATACTTTTAGATTGTGGCTTGGTTCAAGGATTTATACAAAATAGAGAAGACCTAAACCGCCATTTTGGGTTCGACCCAAGCGCTATTGATTATCTAATCCTTTCGCACGCCCACATAGACCATAGCGGACTAATTCCTAGATTGGTAAAAGAAGGCTTTAATGGAATTATCTTTTGCACCCCAGCCACAAAAACACTTTGCCAAATAATGCTGATGGACAGTGCGCATATACAAACTGCCGATTTAAAATATGTGAATAAACGTAGAAAAAATAAAGGTTTAGAAGCCATAGACCCATTGTATGAGGTAGAACATGTAGAAGCAGCCTTAAAACTTATGGAAGAGTTAGACTATGACCAATCCCTAAAAATAGACAAAGAAATTAGTTTAACTTTTACTGATGCTGGACATTTACTAGGCAGTGCTTGTGTAAATTTAGATATATCAACTGGAGGGCATCATAAAACTAAAATTACTTTTAGCGGTGATATTGGAAGGTATAATGATCCAATTCTTAGGAACCCACAGCCTTTTAGGCAATGTGACTACCTCATTTGTGAAAGCACATACGGCAATAAAAAACATCCAATTATAGAAGATGCTGAAGCAGAATTATTGGATATCATACATAAAACTTGTGTAGAGAAAAAAGGTAAACTTATAATCCCAGCCTTTAGTGTAGATAGAACCCAAGAGATTATTTATATTTTAGATAAAGCGGTGAATGAGGGTACTATGCCAAACATTAAAGTATATGTGGATAGTCCATTGTCTGTAAAGGCAACCCAGGCTATGCGTATTCATGAAGAATGTTATAGAGAGGAATTTGTTGAATATACAAAAAAAGATGCCGAGCCTTTTGGCTTCAAAAACCTAAGTTATATTTCTGATGTGGAGGCCAGCAAAGCATTAAACAATAGCAAAGAACCTTGCATTATTATTAGCGCAAGTGGTATGGCAGAAGCTGGTAGGGTAAAGCATCATATTATGAACAATATTGAAAAGCCCAACACCACCATTTTATTAGTGGGCTATTGCACCCCAGAAAGCTTGGGAGGACGTTTAAAAGCTGGCGAGAAAATGGTGCGTATTTTTGGGGAAGAGTTTGCGGTAAAAGCGGAAGTAAGGTCATTAGATTACTACTCTGCGCATGCAGATTACGACGAAATTTTTCAATGGTTAAGTTGTCAAAATAAAAAGAAAATAAAAACCATTTTCTTGGTTCATGGAGAAACGGAAGCCTTGGATGCGATGAAGCAAAAATTTGCAGCTAAAGGCTATGGGAAGGTTAGAATTCCTTATCTAAAAGAGAAGTATGAACTATGAAGTATGCTTGCCCGACGGAGCTTTAGCGAAGGCGGGAACTATGAAGTATGCTTGCCCGACGGAGCTTTAGCGAAGGCGGGAACTATGAAGTATGCTTGCCCGAAGGAGCTAATTGCCTGCGCCAAGGCTTCGGCATTCTAAGTTAGCGTAGGCGGGAGGTTTGAATTATGAACTATAGCTGCCAAAAACTATTAAAAATTGGATAGCTAAGAGTGGAATGGAGAAGTATTAAAATTCAATTTCTCAGTCGCCAAACCCTTGCAACAAGGCCTTTCCCTCAAAATTCCACAAGGCTTGGTTTTCCCAAGAGGAGCCCGATGTAGAAGTGTCACCTTTGTAAGCCACCCACTCTGCTCCCCAATAGCAAACACCTAAGCCTTTGGCTTGTTGTACTGCCTTTCTTAAGGCTTTTAAATAGGCGGCCTGACCCATTATGGTGGCAGGATAGGGAGCCATCAATTGGCTGCTATCGCCAATTACATTGTTGGTATAATCTTTCCAAGCTAAGGTAAACGGATAGGCTGTTTCTAGTATCATCACTTCCTTTTGGGTAAGTTGCTTTAAGGTAGTTAAGGTTTGAACCAAGGCCGAAAAATCTTTGCCATGCCAATAAGGGTAATAACTTAGGCCTACTATATCAAAATCTGTAGGTTCAAACTGACTATAAAACCAAGTAGCATCTTTTTGCCCAGCAAAATGTAATATTAGGTGAGCAGTTGGGTTGGCTTCTCTTGCAGCTTTTAAAGCCGCCCTATATAGTTCTAAAAACTGAGGTACATTACTACTATTGCCCAATGGCCATAAAAAACCTCCATTTAACTCATTCCCCAACTGTATAAAATCGGCCGGAATTTGCAGCAATGCCGTATAAGTAAACTGGTAAACGCTATCTTTTAATTGTGCTAGGTTCAGGCCCTGCCAATTGCTGGGTGGCGTTTGCTTTCCAGGGTCGGCCCAAGTAGCCGAATAATGAAAATCTAATATAACATCCAACCCTTGTTGCTTTGCCTCTTTGGCCAATGCCGCCACTTTAGATATAGAAGAGGAAGGATGGGTAGGATCATTCCATAAACGCAGGCGAATGGTGTTGATGCCGTTGCTTTTTAGTAAATCCCAAAAGTTTGTGTGATAACCCGCGGCATTTTTGTAAGTATACCCAGCAGCTATTATCTGCGGGTAAAAGGAAATATCAATGGCTTTTATTTCTGAGGTACCAAGGTCTATCCCACTGTTTTTTTTATCCTGTGGTTTACAACCTAAGAAGCATATAAAAAGTACGATTGCTGTTATTCTCATTTCACTTATCATAATCTTTTTGCCTTGGGCCAATTGCTAGCTGCCAGAGGCTAGTGGCCAGATGCCAATTGCTAAGCCCTCTTACTCCTCCCAAAAAATCCAAAAGCCACATAAATTAACAATATCAATGTGGTCGTAGATAATATGATGGTCATGCTAGTTTTCTTTTTTAGCTGACCGCTTAATTCATTTATCTTATCTTGGTAAACTAGGCCCAAAGGTTTTCCGCTGGCGGTATCGGTTTGAGCCAACTGCACCAGTGCTTTTAACTCATTGTTTCCATTAGAAGGATCGGAGGCATTGGCTATAATAAAGTTTTCTTGAGCTATTTTTCTTGTTCTACTACAACCAGAAGTTTGCAAAATATAAGGATAATCAAAGTGAGCATAAACCAAATAATAAGAACCAGAATCAAAGCAAAAACCACAAGAAGAAGAGCAGGTTGAACCTAATGAAAGCTGCAAGCCCCCTTTACCCTCTTGCTTCATTTGTTGCAGTGTTTGGTTTACCATGGAAGGATAACCTTTAAACACAGAAATTACTTCAAATTGCTCCAGCTTTTGCGGGACTCCCATTAACTTCAAGTTGTTATCTTCAACTGTTCCCAAATGCTTACCATAGAAAATTACAGTAGAGAGATTATACCCAAATGAGATTTCTGGCAACTTGCAACTACAAGCACTTACCGACTCTGTGAGAAGAAAAACTAAAAGAATGAAATTAAATATTTTTTTATAACGCACGGTTCAAAAATAGAGAAAAATATGATTCTATTAACATTTCATCCCTACGGGATTTCATAGTTCATACTTCCCGCCTGCGCTAAAGCTTCGTCGGG
>JBIKKC010000222.1:0-3953 GCA_044360615.1 Bacteroidia bacterium
ATAGAAAAAGCAAAGGCAGATTTTTCTTTTCTAAAACTATGAAAGCCGGTAAAGCCATATTGTATGAGTGTATTTGGATTCCATACTAAAGAAGAATTTTTAGGCTGACTAAAAATACCACTATGCATTTGAAAGCGTGTAACGGGTTTTGTTTTGGCCATTTCTGTTCTAAAATGAACAATGCCACTTAAAGCACTAGAGCCATATAAAACAGAAGAAGCTCCTTTTATAACCTCAACTTGTTGCACATTTTCTATAGGAATAAAATTCCATTTTACTTGACCCGCATCCCCTGTTAAGAAAGGCATATCATCTACTAAAACCATAACTCTAGAACCAATTCCGTAAGTCCAGCCGCTGCCATTTCTTATATTTACTTGCCCATCTGTAACATGTACAGAAGGAATATTATCTAATAACTTATCCATCATGGTAGTATTGCGGTTGCGGATAAGGTAGGGTTGAATAACTTCTGTGCTAACCACCATCCGCTTAATGGATTGTTCGTAGCGTGCGGCACTAATTACAGTTTGGTTGAGCCAATTGTTTTTGTTAGTGACAGTATCTTTAGTTTGTGCAAAAATGTAACACGGAACTATAAGTAGAAATAAAATAAAGGTATATCTTGCGTTAAAATTAAAAATCATGAATAGAATTTTACTTTCAATTATAGCAATTTCTTTGCTAAGTTTAACGCAATTTGCAAAGGCGCAATGTGTGCCAGATCCTGCCATAAAAACCTCTGGGACATTTCCTGCTGTATTAGCAGATGCCAAAGTTGGAGAACCTTATGAACAGGTTATTCAATATTTTATTGTAAAAGACACCACTGTTTTTGTGCAACAATTAGGGCAAACTGTTAATGCCAAAATAGATACGCTTTGGATAACGGGCGTAGTTGGTATGCCAGATGGTTTTACCTATTCGTGCCACAATAAAGATTGTAAAATTACAGGTGGAACTGGTGGCTGTGCAAAATTGAGTGGCACTCCAAAATCTGGCCAAGCAGGAATTTACCCATTAATTGTTTTAATTCAAATTAGAGCAACTGCTTTTTTAGGTCCATTGCCAATTGGCCAAACTGTAAATGATAGCAATTCACGTTATGCCATAATAGTAAACTCGGCAGCTGGCACCAATGAATTAGTAAACACTGAGAATTTAATAGTTTACCCAAATCCAGCAAAAGAAAATGTTCAATTTTACTTGCCAGAGTATAGAGGCGAAGCGAGTGTGTTCATATATAACATGAGCGGACAATTGGTTCAAACCAAAAACCTTGAATTAAACAGAACCGTTGAAAGCATAGATTTACAAGAATTACCAGCAGGATTGTATCAACTAAACCTTGCAACAAGCAAGGGAAGCTTTACTAAAAAGTTTATAAAAGAGTAAGGTAAATTATTATTTAAATCGGCCATTTGTTTGGCCTAATTAATCTTTTCAAACATTTCGCGAAATTAAATAAAACCCCTAATTTAGCTACCTTTAAATTAACAAATTAAACGTACATGAATAAATTATTACTCCTTTTAACTTTATCCATTTTTGTTTTTTCTGCTAATGCGCAACAAGATAGTAGTGCAGAAGAAATGATAGATTTTTCGCAATTTGAAGTAGTTGAATCTACTCCCACCAAAAGATACACCACCAATAAAGTATTGGGCTTAAGTCCTACAAAACTTATTTCTATTGGTTATGATTATGCAGGCGCGCATACCTTAACCAATTATCTTGGCGACTCTACGCCAACTTTGCCTGCAGGAAAAGACCAAGCCGAAATAAACAGCACTAGTGGTTTAAGAATAATTGCCAATTATCCTATCATTTCTAATACAAAATGGTTGGTAAATTTAGGTGGTTCTTATTGGCGCAGTAATTATAATATGAAAACATACGATGCCAATAATTCTATGATAAACTCATTGAAAGAAAACGGCCTCACCACAGCAAGTTTAAGCACAGTAATTTTTAAGCCCTTAAATGAAAAGTTCTTCATTTTAGGCTTAGCCATTTCGGAATTTAGTGGAGATTTTAAACTTAACTCTCCCGATTTAGGGAAGTATTTGGGTCAGCCAAAAATCTCCGCAGCAGCCTTTCTTGGAAAAAAGAGAAACGATAGATCTTTACTTGCCTTTGGTTTATCTAGAACTTACAGACCGGGCGCTTTGGGAATGATTCCCTTGATTATGTTTAACCACACCTTTGAAAATAGAAAATGGGGAATAGAATCTTTCTTCCCGGCCCGTGCCGCTGTTAGAAGGACTATCAATTCGAGAAACATGTTGTTTTTTGGCTACGAATTGGAGGGAACGAGTTATGGTGTATTTAATTTGAACAATACAGCATATCCTAATAATTTAGAGTTACGCAGGTCGGAGTTAAGACCCAGAATTACTTATGAATGCTCTTTAGTTGGATTTATTTGGCTTTCGGTTCAGGCCGGTTACCGCATAAATTACAGTTTTGATGTAGATGAAGGAGATAAGTTTAGGTTTATAGGCAGCAATAGCCCTTACTATATGTATAACCAGCTTACAAACCCTTTATACTTTCAAGTATCCTTAAATTTGGTTTCTCCGTAACTATTTTTTCTTCAGCTCAAGGCGTTTCCAAACGTCTGTTCTGCCAAAAGCAGAGATGCCTACAAAGCCGCGAATATTCATAGTACTTTTATCTTCAAGAGAAATTTTACAATTGTAAGTACTTCCACTTTCTGGGTCATAAATGGTACCATCTTCCCAAAGGTTATCCCCTTTATATTCGAAGCTGGCCAGCATTCTCATGCCCAATAATGGCGTTTTACGCAAGGTCTCATCCGGATTATTTTTATCTACTTTAGGTTTCCCTTCTTCATTTAAAGGTTCGCGAAGCCAAACAATTCTACCGTAATAATAGTTACCAGATTTAATGATATTTACGCGGGCTTTTCCTGAACCAGACTCCCAAACTCCAATAATAGCGTCGCCTGCAACATCCTGGGCTTTAAGGCTTGAACCAAATGAAGTAAACAATAAAAGACTAAATAAATAGATGATTTTTTTCATAAAATGTTGTTTTGTTTTGATGCAACAATTATAATCAGAAAAAGATTTTAAACCACTTATAAACAGCAATAAAAATTTTCCTTGTTAGGTTCAGAAAATAAATAAATTTGCTGCTGCCTAACAAGCATTAGATAAACTATCATTATGCAACTAAAAGCTAATCATTCCGACGAATTTATTTACCGTCACAACTCTCCCATGGCCAATGATACAGAGGCTATGCTAAAAACTATTGGGGTAAACAGCCTCGATCAATTAATTGAAGAAACTATTCCTGCGCACATTAGGCTTAAGGAAAGAATGAAATTACCAGAACCATTATCGGAGACTGAGTTGATTGGCCATTTGCAAGCCTATGCCAATGAGAATAAAATTAATAAGAATTATTTGGGTCAGGGCTATTATGGCACCCACACCCCTTATGTGATTTTGCGTAATATTATGGAGAACCCAGGTTGGTATACAGCCTATACTCCATACCAAGCAGAGATTGCCCAAGGTAGGTTAGAAGCCTTACTAAATTTCCAAACCATGATTATTGATTTAACGGGAATGGAAATTGCGAATGCTTCTCTTTTAGACGAAGGAACAGCGGCAGCAGAGGCCATGCATATGTTGCATGCAGAGGCAAAAAACGAAAAAGCCACCAAATTTTTCGTTTCAGAACTTTGCTTCCCTCAAACCATAGATGTTTTAAAAACAAGAACCGAACCTATAGGCGTAGAATTGATTATAGGCGACCATCAATCGGTTCAATTAGACGAAACCTTCTTTGGTGCACTATTACAATACCCTGCTGGAAATGGTGAAGTAATAGATTACAGCGAGTTTATGGCAAAAGCCATAGAACAAAAAGTAATGGTTGCAGTTGCAGCAGATTTGTTATCCTTAACATTACTCACTCCT
>JBIKKC010000048.1:0-12222 GCA_044360615.1 Bacteroidia bacterium
TAGGATTGCAATCCTTTAAAACCTCAACTTGATAGTTTCCATTTGTTTTTACAAGGCTTTGAAACAGATAATTTTTAAGGGCTTCTGTGCGCATGTTTAGCAACTTAAATTGAGCCATTTTTTGCTTACCATTTTCGCTACTGTCTGAACCAAAGATTTGATTACTGTACGCTTTAAACTGCTGACTCGATTGCTCATTTTGTTGCAAAACCATCCATGGAGTTTCTTGTAAACTATGCGACAACCTTGTTGCCATTAAAGAGTACAACATGCCTGCAGCAGCAACTATTAAGATAACGGTTATGATTGCATTGGTTTGTTGGTCTTTTGTTTTAAAACTATTCACAAGATACATGGGTACAAAAACTAAAATGGTACCAAAAACACTAATGTTACCAAGCATGTTTGCATAAGGCCAATGCATAATTTTAAAGAGTACACTAAAACAAAATGCAATAGCAAGCAAAGTACCCAATGATAGCAGCCACCTTTGCGTGCCCACTGGATTTTCTTTGAGTTTGATAAAAAATAATAGTGGAATAAATACCATTGATAACAGTAATATTCCTAACAAGATTAGAAATGAAGTACCTGGCCAATGCATAAATTTAAAAAGGTTACCAATAGCCAATATACCTGCCCCGGCTATGCCGCTCAATAACATGAACTTTTTCATTTGATAGTAGTTTTTAAAGTTGATTAATAAATGTGCTTCTACCTCAATTTCTTCAAGATTTTTTTGGTAGAACTGCTTAAGGTAACTTTGAAAACAATGCTCAAAATCATCAATTGGCTCCTGGCTATTTTCAATGAGGCAACAAACATGGTCGAGTATGCTATCCCGAAGGCCTTCGTCGCTAATACCCTGCAGGGTAATTTGCTGTAGCATATAATCTATTTGTTCGCTGCTTATTTGATACATCTATTGTACCTTTAGGGTGCCCAAATCTAGGTTTAACAATACGCGCATTGTTTCCATAAATTCTGCAAACTCATTGATTTTTTCACCTGCCTTTGCCTTCCCTTGTTTGCTTACCGAATAATATTTTCTTACCCGTTTTCCAATATATTCGACCTCGGTTGTAAGCAAGCCTTCACTTTCCATAGCATGCAAGGTTGGGTACAATGCACCTTCTGTAAGTTGAATGCGGCCGTGGGTTAAGTCTTTTACCGTTTGGGTTATTTCGTACCCGTACATCTTTTGCTGATCACACAAAAGTTTTAAAATGATGGTGCGAAGTGTACCCTTAATGAGCTCTGATGAATAAAGCATTGTTTTATATTTTACCTCCACAAACATACATAAAACTCTTAGGTATCGAGTTTTATTACATAAGAATCTTATGCATTAAAGTTAATGCGCTAATATACAACTCTTTAAAATGTTAAAAAATAAATACCGACTTAAATCAAATCAACGAAACAAGCCAACTAGCTTTTTACCTCCTGCCAATAAGGCCAATAAAATTAAGCCGCCAATAATGCCAAAGGCAAATTCTTTTGCAATGGAAGGCCAAGCTGGCAAAATATGATGCAAGTAATCTATGTTGTGAGAGAAAATACCCCCAGAAACCAATAGCAAGGCAATGGTACCAACCACGGCAAAAAACTTAATGACAATGGGTAGGGTTTTAACCAATAAAATACCAAGCTGGCTAACAAAGCCTTTGTTATTTGATTTGGCTATCAATAAAAATCCTAAATCATCCATTCTAACTATTAGGGCTACTAGGCCATAAACGCCCACCGTAGCAATAATAGAAACTACAGAAACGGTTAGTATTTGTAAAGATAAGCTGCTGTCTAAAACAGTGCTTAAGGCAATAATCACAATTTCTACAGAAAGAATAAAATCTGTGGTAATGGCCGACTTAATCTTGGTTTTTTCTAAATCTGGATTTTCGGTAAGGGAGTTTGTATCTGCCGCTGCTGCCTCTTTTTTATGAAAAAAGAATTCTACAATCTTTTCAACCCCTTCATAGGCAAGGTAAAACCCACCTAAAACCAAAATAACTTTAATGGCTGCTGGCAAAAACGCATTGAGCAATAAGGCAATTGGCACAATAATTAACTTATTGATAAAGGAGCCTTTGGTAATTGCCCATAAAACAGGAATCTCTCTTGATGAAACAAATCCAGTAGATTTCTCGGCATTTACTGCCAAATCATCTCCAAGAATACCAGCAGTTTTTTGAGTTGCAACCTTAGAAGTAATCGCAACATCATCCATTAAAGCGGCTATATCATCCAAAATTGCGAAAAAACCTGAAGCCAAATTTTTAAACTTTATTTATTAATTTAAGTTACAAACTTACCTTTAAATTATGTTTTTTTAACTATTGCAAAAAACCTTCAGTTGCAAGAAGCCAGTCGCCACTTTAGGCAATACCCCTTTTTGAAACTATCTTCGCACCCATGATTTACCTGCGTGCAGAAAACTTAATGAAGCGCTTTGGAGAGCGCATACTCTTTGATAAAATAGACCTAACCATTGCCAAAGGTGAACGAATTGCCCTTATTGCAAAAAATGGCAGCGGAAAAACCTCCCTTATTAAAATTTTAGTTGGCGAGGATGAACCAGATACAGGCTCCGTTACCATTGATAAAAATATCAAATGGGCCTACTTAGATCAGGAGCCGCAATTTAATGCCAACGACACCATTTGGGAGGCTGTGTTTAACTCCGACAATGCCTTACTTAAAACAGTGGCACTCTATGAAATTGCTTTAGAGAAATTAGAACTCGACCCAGACAACACCTCGGTTCAAAACGAATTGCAAAATTGCATGGAGGCCATGTCTGATGCCAATGCCTGGGATATAGAGAACAGAGTGCATACCATTCTTACGCAATTAAACCTACAACATCACTTAACGCAAAATACCAACTCGCTATCTGGTGGTCAGAAAAAACGTCTTGCCTTAGCCCGTGCGCTTATCAATACGCCAGATTTATTAATTATGGATGAACCTACCAATCACTTAGATATTCAAATGATTGAGTGGTTAGAAGCCTATTTAAAAGCCCAAGACACTACCCTATTATTGGTAACACACGACAGGTATTTTTTAGACAATGTATGCAACGAAATTATTGAATTGGATTTGGGTCAACTCTTTACCTACAGAGGTAATTATGCCTACTTTCTAGAGAAAAAAGAGATACGCGAAAATAACCAAGAAAGAGAAGCAGACGAAGCACGTAAACTAGCCAGAAAAGAATTAGAATGGATGCGCAGGCAACCAAAGGCAAGAACCACGAAAAGTAAAAGTAGAATAACCGCCTACTATGAAACCAAAGAAAAGGCTTCGTTTAGAAAAGACGACAAACAAGTAGAAATACAAATGCAGATGCAACGCCTAGGAAATAAAATTATTGAGGTGCATCAGCTTGCTAAAAATTATGGCGCTCTAAAAATTGTAGAAGATTTTACTTACCTCTTTACACCTGGCGAACGTATTGGTATCATTGGTAAAAATGGCGTTGGTAAATCAACCTTTTTGAACCTATTGCAAGGCTTAGAAAAACAAGATAGCGGTAAAATTATCAAAGGAGAAACTGTAAGATTTGGGTATTATGGGCAACGTGGTTTAGAAATTAAAGAAGACAAGCGCGTAATTGAAGTAATAACAGATATAGCAGAATATTTAGAGGTTGGTAAAGGTCAGAAAATTTCTGCCATAGCCCTTTTAACCATGTTTTTGTTTGACCCTAAAAAGCAACATTCGTGGGTTAGCACCTTAAGTGGAGGCGAAAAAAGAAGATTGTATTTGCTTACTATCATTATGCAAAAACCAAACTTTTTAATTCTAGATGAACCTACCAATGATTTAGATATACAAACCTTAAATGTATTAGAAGAGTTCTTAGAAAACTTTGAAGGCTGTTTGTTAGTAGTAACCCACGATAGGTATTTTATGGATACCTTGGTAGAAAAACTATTTGTATTTGAAGGCAATGGCTATATAAGAGATTTTAACGGAAACTACCAAGATTACATCAATGAATTAGAAGAAAATAAAGGCAAAAAAACACCAATGAGTGCGCCCAAAGTTGAGGCGAAAGAAGAGGCTCCAAAAGCAATTGAAAATAAAAAGAAATTATCTTACAAAGAGTTGCGCGAGTATGAAACCTTAGAAAAGGAAATTGAAGCCATTCAACAAAGAAATAAGGCTTTGGTAGACCTCTTAAACATTGGCAGTAACAACCACGAAGAGTTACTAAATTGGAGTAGGGAATTGGAAGAAAATAAAACAAATTTAGACAGCAAAGAATTGCGTTGGCTAGAATTATCTGAAATGGCAAGTTGATATGATATACGATAAACCAAAAGTTATAGGCTTTAAGGAAATGATGATTGAGGAAGATGAACATCTTATCTTTATCAATAAACCTGCACATTACTCCTCTTTGGATGATAGGCATGGAGATGTGTTTTCTGTAATAAGACAAGCCAAAAAGCACGACGAAAACTTGCAGCTTTGTCACCGTTTAGACAAAGAAACCAGCGGCATTTTAGTAATTGCTAAGAACGAAATGATTTACAGAGAAATGGCAATTGCCTTTGAGAAACGTTTGGTAAAAAAAACATACCATGCGGTAGTGCAAGGTAATTTAAGTGTTATCGAACAAAGTATAAAACTACCTTTGGGTCAAACCGCTAAAGGAGTGGCTAAAATTGACATGAAAGAGGGTAAGCCCTCTGAAACCATAGTAAGTACCCTTAAAAACTTTAGGCATTATACATTGGTTCAAGCCGAACCAGTAACGGGCAGATTGCACCAAATAAGAATACACTTGGCCTCGCAAAATTTCCCTTTGGTAGCAGATACTACCTACGGCGGTAAGATGCCTTTTTTAGCTGATTTAAAACCTAAATTTAAAGAAGGCAAGTGGGAGAATGCAGATCCAATGATGAAGCGTGTTGCCTTGCATGCTTACGAGATATCTTTTGAGTTGTTGGGCAAGCCTTATAAAGTAACAGCACCACATCCAAAGGATTTTGCGGTGCTGTTAAAATTATTAGAGAAGTACGATTCGTAAAACTAGTTTAAATGGATTTTGTAGGCTCCAACTCCACAGTTAAATCTAGTGGTTTGGCCACTTTTTCTTTCAATAAAGCAAATTCAATTACTTCATTCATGTCTTTCACATAATGAAAATTTAGCTCATTGAGGTAATCTCCTTTTATTTCCATAACATCTTTGCGATTGGCCTCACATAGGAGAATATCAGTAATACCTGCACGTTTGGCCGCTAATATTTTTTCTTTTACGCCCCCAATTGGCAATACCTTACCACGAAGGGTAATCTCGCCTGTCATGGCCAAATGAGGTTTTACTTTTCTTTGGGTAAACACAGAAGCCAGTGAGGTAAGCATGGTAACCCCAGCTGAAGGACCGTCTTTAGGCACTGCACCTGCAGGCACATGAATATGCAAATCATACTGATCGAATACTTTTGCATCTATTCCTAAATGCTGGCAATTGGCTTTTAAATAACTAAGAGCGGTAATGGCAGACTCTTTCATTACTTCGCCTAAATGACCTGTTAGGGTTAGTTTACCCTTGCCTTTAGATAAAATACTTTCTACAAATAATATTTCACCACCGACGCTGGTCCAAGCTAAGCCAGTAACAACCCCTGCTACCTCGTTGCCTTGGTACATTTCCTTTTCGCCACGCTCTACACCTAAAATTTCTACGAGTTGTGTAAGGCTAATTTTCTTGTTGTATTTCTTAGCCATTACTTTCTCTCTGGCGATGTGGCGCGCAACAGAGGCAATTTGTTTTTCTAATCCACGTACTCCACTTTCTCTTGTGTAGCCATCTATAATTTTGGCAAGTACTTCGTCGCTTAACTCAAAATCTGCCTTTTTTAAACCGTGGTTTTCTTTTTGTTTTGGTATTAAATATTTTTTGGCAATTTGAACCTTCTCTTCCAGCGTGTACCCATTAATCTCTATGATTTCCATCCTATCTAACAAGGCAGGTTGAATAGAATCTAATGAGTTAGCGGTGGCAATAAACATTACATGCGACAAATCGTATTCAATCTCTACATAATTATCATAGAAAGTACCATTTTGTTCTGGGTCTAATACTTCTAGCAAGGCGCTACTTGGATCGCCCCTAAAACTCATTCCCATTTTATCTACCTCATCTAATACAAAAACAGGATTATTGGTTTTTACCTTTTTAAGGTTTTGAATAACTCTACCAGGCATGGCGCCAATGTAAGTTCTGCGGTGACCTCTAATTTCGCTTTCATCGCTTAAACCACCCAAGGCAACACGGGCGTATTTTCTTCCTAAAGCTTTGGCAATAGATTTACCTAAGGAAGTTTTCCCAACTCCTGGAGGCCCATACAAGCATAGGATTGGGCTTTTCATATTGTTCTTTAGTTTAAGCACAGCTAGGTATTCTAAAATACGTTGCTTTACTTTTTCTAATCCAAAATGATCTTCATCTAAAATCTTTTCTGCATGCTTAAGATCGAAATTATCTTTGCTAAAATCGCCCCAAGGAAGATCTAATAACAACTGTAAGTAATTGAGTTGAATACTGTAATCTGGCGCCATGGGGTTGGTGCGACGCAAACGCTCTAATTCTTTAGCAAAAGCTTCCGATACTTTTGCATCCCATTTCTTGGAAGCTGCAATTTTGTTTAGGTTTTCAATATCGCGCTCTGGGCTATCGCCACCTAATTCTTCTTGAATAGCTTTGATTTGTTGGTTCAAAAAATAATCGCGCTGCTGCTTGTCTAAATCGCCGCGCACTTTACTTTCTATTTGCGCTTTTAATTCTGTAAATTGATAATCAATTTTTAGTGCTTCTAATATTTTGTGTGCACGCCCTGTATAACTAAGCTCCTCCAAAATTTGCTGCTTAATAGGCAATTCGGCATTCAGATTAGAGGCAACAAAATTGATAAGGAAAGTTGGACTCTTTATTTTTTTAATTGCATTTGAAGCTTCACTTGGTATATGCGGAGAAACGTTAATGATGCGTTGGGCATAATCTTTTATAGATTCTGACATGGCACGTGTTTCTTCACTTTCTACCATTTCTGGCTCTTGTAAAGGAAGGATAGCAGAACGGAGGTAGGGTTCGGTTTGCAATTCGCCCGTTAACTGAAATCTGCGTTTACCTTGGATAACCGCCATGGTGCTTCCATCTGGCATTTTAATCATGCGCAGGATAGTGGCCATTGTTCCAATCTCATACAAATCTTCGCGGAGTGGCTCTTCAATTTCTGAGGATTTCTGAGCAATTACCCCAACTAATTTATCTTTAGTTTTATTGGCTTCCTTTAATAATTGAATAGATTTATCGCGTGCCACAGTAATGGGCATTACTACCCCAGGAAATAAAATGGTATTCCGAAGCGGCAAAATTGGCAGCATTTCCGGCATTTCTTCCTTGTTCATTTGGTCTTCCTCTTCCTGACTCAACAAGGATATAAAGTCGGAAGTTTCCGGTTCATCTGATAGTATATTACTAAAAATCAATGTATCACGCTCTTTATTCATACTCAAAACTTAATGCCTCTTGGGAAGCGGGTATATAATTGCAATTGCTATGCCAAGGCTTAAGCAAACTGACCAAAATACCGGTCGAGAAGTATTGCCCCAGCCATAGCGGCATTTAAACTTTCTGCTTCACCATACTTTTCAATAGTAATTCCTTGGTGTTTTAAATTTAAGATTTCCTCACTAATACCTTGGCCCTCATTACCAATAACGAGCAACATATTTTGGGGAAAGGTAATATTTCTGCCAGGGGTACCATCCATTACAGCAGCGAACAAAGGTAAATCGCAAGCAAGTATCATTTGGGGCAAATTGCCATAATGAATTTTTACACGCCCAAGGGAAGCCATGGTAGCTTGCACTGTTTTAGGGTTAAAGCAATCAACGCAAGTGTCTGAACACAAAATATTTTCGAGCCCATACCAGTCTGCTAAACGTATAAGCGTACCAAGATTTCCGGGGTCTTGCAGCCCATCCAAAACCAAGGTTAGGCCTTTTAATTGGGTTGGTTCAAAACGAAATTGTGGCATTTGAAATACCCCTAACACTTGACGAGTACTTTTTAGGCTGCTCATTCTGGCAAGTTCTTTTTCACTAATCAAAGTTGGTTCACATTTCCCAGCAATAAGGCCATAATGCGTCTTGAACCAAGTTTCTAAAGCAAAAATTCTTTCCAACTTTAGCCCAGAAGAAATCATTTCGAGCACAGATTTGCTACCTTCGGCAACAAATTGTTTACTTGCATTTCGAAAAACCCTATCGTTTAAAGATTTAACAAAATTGATATCGGCCTTTGTAAATATACGTTCTGGTATGGTGTTGCTTTTGCTCACGGTAATAATGCAGGCATGCAATTTACCAAAACTTGCCAGAAAATCAGGCCCATTTTTATACGAAAATAAAGTTAAGGCAGAAGGCAATAGAGAAACGAGATTAATTTCACCCAATTTATCGGATTACATTAAGCAAAAACCTAATAAAAGGTTATTCGGAGTGAACCGCATTGGACTAAGGGCTTATAAGTTAGGCAATGCAGCACCCAACTCTAGGTATGGCAGATTTTTGCAAAATAAAGTAGGCGAAGCTCCTGTAATTTTAGATTCTGCATTAATTGAATCTTCCATAAAGGGCATGCGCAGTTATTTAAAAACCCAAGGCTTTTATTACCCAGACATAAGCTATATGGTAACAGGCAAAATCCACAAACAGAAAGTAACCTATTTAGTAAAAACCAATCAGCATTACTCTATTAGAAATTTATATTTACATATTGCAGATAAAACACTAGATTCTATTGCACGACTAAACAAAGACTTGTCTGATCTAATTATTGGCAGTAGAATTACTTTAGACAATTTACTCAAAGAAAAAAACCGTTATACTGAACTATATCGAAACAGAGGCTATTTTGATTTTAACAAAGATTTTGTAAGCTTCGACTTAGACACCAATATTGGAGATTATTGGGTAGATGTAGGCATTAACATCCCTAATCCAAAAGATTTTCAGCGCTATAAAATTTATCAAATTAGAGATATTACTATTCGTATTGAACCCAATAAAATTGACTCAAACAAATTAGGAAAAGACAGTATTTCGCTCGGTGATTTTAATTATTCGCCCAATACCTATCTTTTGAATCCAAGTGTTTTCCAAAGCAACTTAACCATAAAAAAGGGAGATGTTTTTAAATCAGACAACGCCAATTCTACCTTCTTTAAACTAAATGAACTTCGCATTTTTAAGGCAGTAAATTTAAATGCTATACCAATATATTCGGGAACAGATAGTGCTAAGATTGATTATCAAATAAGGTTACAACCTAGCAAGAAATATGATTTTATTTTTGAGCCGCAGGCCATTACTTCCGATCAGAGTAATTTAATTTCAAATTCAACCGGTAGAAACTATGGAATTGCTTCACAGGTAACCATCTCCAATAATAATATTTTTGGGAGGGCAGAGATATTACAATTCACTTACCGCATCTCTGTTGAAGCACAGCGAGGCGATGGAATACCTAAAAGACCATTGTTCAACAGTTTTGAGTCTAACCTAACAGGAAGTCTAATTTTCCCAAAACTTATCTTTTTAAGTAGACAAGACAAGCGACTTTCAAATACTACCAACAGAAGTATTTTATCGGCGACTACCATTTGGGAAAAGAACATTGACTGGATTAGAAATGTATATGGATTGTCTTTAACTTACCAAGCAAGCAAGAAAAAACTTAGCTACTATTTTGTTCCTGCAGAGATTAGTTATATCAAAACAAATTTTAACAGTGAAGAATTAAGAGAGCAAAGTAAAAACGACCCCTACTTGCAAAGTGTATTTAGTAATAACTTTGTAACGAGCTTTAAAGGTGGCTTTATTTATAACAACCAAAATGAAGTAAGGAGAAAGAATTACACCTTTGTGAAGTGGGATGTTTTAGAATTAGCAGGAACATTTATACAACTAGCCAATTTGTTACTAGGTATTCAACCAAATGATAGTGGCTATAGAACATTTTTGGGTGTTCAATACTTCCAATATGCCAAAACCTATGCAGAATATAGGTATAATAAATACTTAGATTATAACAACAGATTGGCTTCACGTTTAGCAATTGGTTTAGCCTTACCCTATGGCAACTCCCCTTCATATGTTCCTTTCGACAAACGTTTTTTTACTGGAGGCGCTAATTCAATTAGGGCTTTTCTGCCTAGGTCTATCGGCCCTGGATCTTATAATGCAGAAGGTAACTTAGATAGAAGTGGAGATGTGAAACTAGAAGCAAATATTGAGCACCGATTTAATATTTATAATAATTTTTTAGAAGGTGCATTGTTTGCGGATGGAGGTAATATTTGGCGTATCAAAGAGGATGGTAGAGAAGGTGCGGTTTTTAATTTAAATACCTTTTACAAACAATTGGCTATTGGCGGAGGCTTTGGTCTAAGGCTTAACCTAGACTTCTTAATAGTTCGCTTTGATGCGGCGGTGCCATTTGTTGATCCAAGAAGACCTGAAGGAAACCGAGTTGTGTTTAACGAGTATAGCGATATACGCGTACTCTTTAGCAAAACGATTCTCAATTTTGGAGTAGGTTATCCGTTTTAAAATCCTTTATTTAATTATTACGAAGCAAGGTAATTGTTCCATGCACGTCTTTAGGGCTAGTCATATTAATTAGTTGATAGGTAAAAGCAAAGAAATAAGTACCATCCGGACATTCTCTGCCGGTGTTGCGCACTTTACCATTCCAGTTTACACCATCATTTCCTATACCATCTCTTTCAGATTCGTATACACGGTCGCCCCAGCGATCGAAAATAGCCAAATTGTATTTTACAATACCCACTGCATCTATATCATAAGCATCATTAAAGTCATCTCCATTTGGGGTAAACACATTTGGTATTACAATACGAACCTCTGCAGGAAAGGTAGTTTTACAAATAGAATCCATGCAATCCAATTCATTATACGCCATTAAACAAACCGTAAAAGAACCAGAATCTCCAACAAAATTATGCGTAGGATTTTCTAAAGTAGAAAAATTACGAGAGCCCGAACTTGGTTGCCCAAAATTCCATTCATACCTCACGGCATTTTTAGATTTATTGGTAAAGGTTACAAAAGGTAATTGGTTTTGATCCATGTCAAAATCTGCCTCTACCTCGCTTACTGTAATTTCTTTTCGGGCTGTGTCTGTGCAGATAGATCCAGATAAAATTGGATAGAGGGTTACCCTATACTTACCCGACTTATCGTAAGTATAATTGAAGATAGTATCCGGGAATAATTTTTGAACAAAAGCAGAGGTATCTGTCATCTGCCAATTAAAGGCTTGATACAAGCCTTTAGGCCTTGCTGTTAACTCAAAAGCTTGGTTCACACAAACGCTATCTGGACCAATAATTTGCGCACTAATTGTTGGCAGCACGCGAATACTTCGGGTTTCGGCATTTGGGTTCAAGGAGTCTGGAAAAACTGCTACACAAGTTTTATAGTTGCCTGTCAATGGGTCGAAAATAGTATCTTCACCCACCACACTAATTTTATACACGCCTGGTAAGGTATAGGTGTGTGATACATTGGTATCGAGCTTTGAGCTTGCTGTTGCATTATTTTGATCTCTAAAATACCAAACCCAATTAATTAAAGGATAACCTGTAGTATTCTTGAGTTCTACTTTAAAAGGAGCGCAACCAAAGGTATCTCTTAAAATGTTGAAGCGAGGGCGTGGCCCATCTATCCAAATTGGGATAGTAGCAGAATCTTTACAACCAGCGGCAGTGGTTACTTTTAGCATCACTGGAAAAGTACCATTTGTGGTGTAAGCATGCACTGGATCTTGTAACAAACTAGGTGTTTTATTGTCACCAAAATCCCACAACCACCCATTAATTTGATCGTAGGGAGGAACACCATACAAAGCACTAGAATCTGAATAAAACGACTGGTCTTTGAAAACTAAAATTTGAGGAGCACATAAATATCTTGGCTGCATTGCTTTTATGGCTGCTTGGAGATCTACAACTTTAATAGTAACCGCATAAACAAAAGTATCTCTACATCCTGTGCTATCAAACGCCACCATTCTTATTCTATAATTCCCAATACGATTATACTTATACTTTGGCGCTGGGCCAGTGGTGATAAAACCTTTACCATCCCCAAAATCCCATAACAAGCGTTCCTT
>JBIKKC010000223.1:0-3951 GCA_044360615.1 Bacteroidia bacterium
GCTTTTGGTTAAGCATATCTAAATAAACTGGGCTAGGTCGTGGTTTTTCTTTGCCTTGTTCTGCTTCGCGCTTTTGCTCTTGCTCTTGTTGCTTTTCGGCCTTCTCGTGTTCAAGAAGACGTGTTAATATTTCTTCCTGACGCATTAAAGTTTCTTGGGTAAGTCTCTTATTTACTAAATCTTTCTCCGTTTCCTCCATTTTCTTTTGCAATTCGCCCAATTGTTTGCCTCCGCCCATTTTTTCCTTTTCTAACGCATCCATTTCGCTCATCATTTTTTGCATTTGCTGCCTTATAGCCATTTGTTGCGCAGCCATGCGTGCGTATTGTTCAGAAGTCATTTGTCCCTTACCCTTTTCTCCCTTGCCATTCTTATTCATGCCCTCTTTCATCTGCTTATTCATCTCCTCTTGCATTTTCTTAAGCTGCTTCATACTTGGTTTGCCACTGCCTGGCTTGGGTTTAGGCTTGCCTTTTCCTTTGCCACTCTTCGATTGCTTCTTCATTTGCATCTCCTGCTGCATTTGCTTCAACGATTCGCTTAACATTACTGCAAGATTATTCATACGTGTCATGGCATACTGCTGCTGAACCCTTGTTTCACCAATATTGCGCTGAGAAAAATTAAGGTTACTTCTATCTAAATGGTCGTTCATTTTGGTAACTTCCTTATTGATAAAAGATTTTACCTCTGGTGCTCTTTTACTTAAACTCAATAAACTATCTTCAATCATTTTGGCATTGTCTTTAATAATTTTCTGCTCCTTTGCCAATTCTACAAACTTTGGATTGTACCCATTAATTAGTTTAAGTTCTTCCATCACCTTTTCCTGGTCTTTGCTCAACTGAACCAGGTTTTCTAGAATTTCGCGCAAAGCTTGGGCATCAATTTCATCCTGCTCTTCTTCGTCTTTTTCTTTTTGATCCTGCATTTTTTGCTGCATTTCCTCCATTTTATCGGCAGCCTCATTTTGGCTTTGCTTAGACTTTTTATCATTGCCCTTGCTCAACTCATTACTACTTTGCTCCAATTTCTCAGAAATCTCTTTTTCCAACTCTTTTGTATCAGCTAATTCTTTAGGATTTTCTAGCTCATTATTTTTCTTTTCTAATTCCTTCAAATCCTTCTGTAATTGATCAAACTCCTTATTAATTTCTTCCTGCTTTTGTTGCTTGTCTTGCTTAGTACTTTCACTCTCTTTATTTGCCAATTCCCTTTGTTTTTCTGCCAATTCTTTCAAGTCTTTCATGGCATTTTCTTGGCGCTTATCTACTTCTAATTCCTTATACATTTCGAGCATTCTATCCAATTCCTTCTCTACATCCTTATTGCTCAATTCCATCTTATCTAGCTCTTTTCTGATTTGGTCTTTATTCTGAAGCTTCATCATATTCTCAATCTGCTTCATCAACTGCTTCATTTCCTCACTCATCAACTGCTCATACATTTTTTGCAGTTCTTGTTGCTTCTCAACAATTCGTTCTTGCTCTTCTTTAAAAGACTGCTCTTTTAAATTTTTCTGCTTAAAATCTTTTTGCAACTCTTGCATTTTTTGCTGCAATTCTTTTTGTTGTTCACTTACTTGCTCTAGCCTTTTCTTCTCCTCCCAAGTTAAGGGCTGCTGGGTTTTAAGTTTTTGCTGCAATTGATCTAATTCTTTTTGTAAATCTTTAGCTTCTTTTAAAGCCTCTTCCATTTTTTCTTGCAAAGCATTACTCGAAGCATCTGTCTCTTCGCGTAACTTTTGTTTATCTGGCGCCTTAATACTAAACACTTCACTTTTAGAAGACTTGGCGCCATTAACCCCATCATTATCCCAAACTTCAAAATAATATTCTATTTCATCAGATAGGTTAAAACCAATTTCGTATAAATCAAAAATGTGATTTATAGAAAAACGTTTGTCTGTAGAACTAGGTAAAACTTTTGATTGAACACCTTTGCTTACTTTGGATTTATCATTAGATTTAGTGAAACGATAATTGAAGCTAAGTTTACTTAACCCATAATCATCGGTTGCTAATCCAGCGAGGTATATGTATTTGCCACTTACAGAATCTGTGCGTTGTTCTGCAATAACAGAAGGGTAAGCATCGGGTTGAACCGAAATAACAAAATGTAAAGAATCACCTTGATTAGAGGCCTCATTGGACAATACAATAGAATAATCATCCGAGATAAAAAACTTGCGTGAGTAGCTGTAATTAATTTGATCTTTTGAAGAAGCTATAGCCTTTAACTTTGCAAAAATTAAACTAACCATGCTGGTTTGTTTGCCCGTAAACTGCCAATTAACTATTGTGCCTGCAGGGATATTTAAGTCAGCAGGGTTATTCAACACCTGATCTTTTAAACCCAAATAGCGCGGGTACTGTAGCTTTACTATATAATTTAATAAAACTGGTTTTTTTACCACTTTAATCTGTTTGCTTTCATCTTCAAAACCTAAAGCTTCTAAAAAGAAAGTGGTAGATTGTTGTATGTTCTTAAAAGTATAGCTAAAGTGCGTGGCATCAATTTTATCTAATTTGTACTTCTGGTCTAAAAAATGAATGTTAACCTCATTCGGTAATTCACTTCCAGCTACACTAATTTTTAATTCAAAATCTTGATACTGCTCTGCCTTTAAACTTTTATTCTCTATAGTAAAAGAAAATGGCGCTGGTACTTTGTAAGCTAAGTCGTAATTAACTATTCGCTTGGTGCTATCACTTAATACACTAGGCGCTATAATAACTGCAGCAATAAGGGCAATTAGAGGAATAGCAGCGAACTTTAAATACTTATAATTCTTCTTCACATCAATGGCAGCAGTAAAAGGAAGCGGTTGCAATGCTGCGGTTTTTTGATCAATGGCTGCTGCTAGCAAGCTATTTGTTTCAGCATTCTCAGATAACAATTGAAGTGTATTGAGTAACTTATCAGAAACATGACTAAAGTGCTTTCCAATTATAACAGCAGCCTGCTCATAATTAATAGTTTTACCAAACTTAAAAAGTTTAGTTAAGGGATAAATAATAAAGCGAGCCAATAAAAATACTCCCAAGGCTAGCAAGGTATAAAACAGGCCCGTCCTTGTTTGCGTGGTATAGCGTCCAAAATGTTCTAGAAGGGCAGCTATCAAAAATGCAAAAACAAAAATTCCTAAAAAGTATATCGAACCTCTTACCAATTGGTTCAAATAGTATCTCTTTATGAAATGATCTAATTTTCTAAGTAATAATTGTGCTGCCAACTCCACTAATCTTTAAAATATTTGTTTTTAACTTCAAAATAAATATCGTCTACCTTTCCATTTACGTTGGGGAATATATTTATATTGTAAGTGTGCTTTAACTCGACTATGAAAATAATAAAAACCACAAAAACAACCCCAAGATAAATGAGGATTTTTAAGCGATTTAACCAATGTCGAAGATTTTCATTCATCGGTGCTAATTTACAAAAGAAAAGCTATCCCCATTAAACAATCCTAAATCGCTTAATTTTAAATGCGGAATCACCAACAATGCCATGAAAGACAGGCTCATGAAAGGTGCCCCTAAAGTAGAACCTAATTCATTTTTACTAAAATCATGCAATTGTCCATAACCCTTTGCTACTGCAAAAGCATCGGCATTACTCATTAAACCTGCCACTGGAAGTTCTAAGCAGTGGGCCAAATTATCATCCACCGCAGAAAGCCCACCTTTTGAAGCTATCACTAGATTTACTGCTTTAACAATGGCCTCATCACTTACCCCAACTGCAATAATATTATGGCTATCGTGAGCCACCGATGAGGCAATGGCACCATTCTTAAGCCCAAAATTTTTAACATACGCTATGGCAGGCTTAGCCTTTTGGTAACGGTTTATTACCACCAATTTTAAGCAATCGTTCTGTGGGGTTACCTGCTCTGCTGGTAACAGTATTTGTTCGGTAATTAATTGACCATCTAAACAACCTATC
>JBIKKC010000049.1:0-12208 GCA_044360615.1 Bacteroidia bacterium
CGTTCGTCGAATAATATGATTTTGTGATGCAAGCGAATGCCAATTTCCCTCTTTGTGAAAAATCTTAGGGGAGAAAAGAAATTGATTTCTATGTCTGTATGTTGAAATAGCTTTTCTTTTTTATTTAATAAAGCACTGCTGCCATAAGCATCTGCCCAGATTTTAATTTTTACTCCTCTTGCGGCAGCTTGTTTAAGATGTTCTATGATGAGTAGCCCTGTTTGGTCTGCTTCAAAAATATATACCTGAAGAATGATTTCTTTTTGCGCTTGGTCTATACATTGGCATAGGTGATTGAAATAGTCTTTACCCCCTAATAACCACTTCACCTCATTATGGGAATGCCATGGATAAATACCAATACGCTTGCGCCAGGTCATATTAAATCTAATTCAAGGGTTTCTTGTTCTAAGATTTTTCTGCTGTTATATAATGTTACAATCATGGTGGTGCCTTGTTTTGGAGCAGAAATCACTTCAATATTTCCTTTATGCACTTCAATTGTTTTCTTTACAAGGGATAATCCTATTCCATACCCATGAATTTTGCGGGTGTCATTGGAGCGAAAGAACGGTTCAAAAATATTGGGTAGATCGTGGCTATCTATTCCAGGCCCTTGGTCTATAACCTTTGTTACAATGGTATCCTTATCAAAGCTTACTCTTATCATACAATGGTGCGTTGGAGAAAACTTACACGCATTGTCAATTAAGTTAATAAAAACAGATTTTAACAATGAGAAATCGCCAAGTGTTTCAATTAAGCTTTCATCTTCTGGGATATCCTCCAAATCTAAGCTGATTTTAAAATTTGACTTTCTTTTAAGGAGGTCTTCTTGCGCCTCCATTATCACCTCCACCAAAGAAATAGGCGTGAAGTAAATATTTGGAAAGTCGGCATTGGCTTTAGCCAATTCGCTAAGGCCATTTATTAACTCTATTTGACTTTCTATATCTTCCAAAATTGAACTAAAGCCATTAATGTATTCTTCTTTTGTTCTATCTTTTAAAAGCAAAACCTCAATTTGTCCTTTCATGGCAGTAAGTGGGGTTCTAAATTCATGAGAGGCATTGGCCACAAATAGTTTTTGCATCATAAACGATTTCTCAATACGCGCTAACATCTTGTTAAAGGTGATGGCTAAATTGGCAATTTCATCTTTGCCTTTTCCTTCGCTCACTCTTTGGTTCAAATTACTTTCATTAATCAAAGAAACCTCGTCTATTACATCATTAATAGGTTCAAGCGCATTTCTAGAAAAATTCCAACCACTTAATGCGGCTAAAACTATGCAAGCAATAGTAAGGATGAGTAGAATATATTTTAAGAATTTTAGCTTTTCATAGCCAGCAATATCAACAGCACTATTTACTACAAAAAAATTCTTGCCAGCATAGGGAATGCTATAGGCTATAATATCTGTATCTCCTTTGTTTATCTCTATACTCTTTGGGTCTTTGTATAAATTTTTTAGTAAATCAATTTCTGCACCAATAATGGGGTGAGAGGCAAATACAACTGAATACTTTTCATCAGCTATCATAAGGCGTTCATTAGGAAATCTATTAAGCTGCTTGGCATATAAAAGATGCAATACCTCTGGGGTAAAACTTTCTTCCTCCAAATAACTCATTACCATTTTTTCCGACACAGTTTTGAGTCGGTTAGTAAATACATTTTTTCTAAAAAGGTAAGAGAACTGATACGTGAAAATGGAAAATCCTAAAAGAATGGCAGCAACTATGGTGGTAAATTTAATAGTGAGTGAACTTTTGATGTTCATATCACAACAGATTAATCCACAGATTTAATAATGTAACCCATTCCTACCATGGTATGAATAAGTTTTTTGTCAAACCCTTTGTCTATTTTCTTACGTAGGAAGTTTATGTAAACATCAATAACATTAGTGGTAGAGTCGAAGCCTGCCGACCAAACCTTTTCTAGTATTTCTGTTCTTGATATAACTCGGTTTTTATTTCTAATTAGATATTCTAAAAGAGAATATTCCTTTGCTGTTAAATCAATTATTTGGCCACCCCTGCGCGCAACTTTTCTATCTAAGTCTAATTCTAAATCTTCTATCACAAGAATTTTAGGCGCAGCTATTTGCTCATTACTTCTTTTGGTAAGTACTCTTAACCTAGCAAGCAATTCTTTGAAATCAAAAGGTTTTACTAGATAATCATCTGCCCCAGCATCTAAACCAATAACTTTTTCGTCTACGCTTCCCAAGGCCGTTAGCATGAGTATGGGTGTTTTTAAATTAGAACTTCTAAGTTCTTTTGCCACTTCAATTCCACTTTTATGCGGAATCATTACATCTAAAATAATGGCATCATATGTATATTCTAAGGCATTTCTTTTTGCGGCAATTCCGTCAAATACCAATGTAACATCATTATGTTGCTCTTCTAGTCCTTGTTTTAAAAACGAGGCTACTTTAGGTTCATCTTCAACTACGAGTAATTTCATTCTATAAAATTTTTACTAAATTAAGTTAATAATCGCACTTCACCAATTAGAATCCTAACCACCTGCTTTTTTTGCTTTATAATTTTCCTTGTTGAACCAAAGAAGCACTTTATCTCTAAAATCTCCTTGGATTAATATTTCTCCATCTTTGGTGCTCCCGCCAGCGCCACAAAGTTTTTTAAGTTGTTTGCCAAGCTCTTCTAAATCTGCTGTAGCGCCAACAAAACCATGGATGCGGGTTACTAATTTTCCTCCACCTTTTCTATCAAGAAAAATTTTCAATTGCTGGTGTTGAGGGGCTAAGGTATTTTGTTCTAATTCTTCTTTGTAGTTATAAGAAAAATGAGTGTCGGTAGAATACACAACCCCTTCTTTACTTTTATTCTTGTTGCTCATTGCAAGCGCAAGTTAATAAATTCTGCTTTTCTCGCATGCTGCTTTTAGTATATTCGAACCAATGAATTGGAATGAGCTCCTTCAGCCATTGCGTTATGGTGATACAGAACCCCGAAAATACGATGCTTCTTCGGCGAGATCGATATTTGAGCAAGATTACGACCGCATTATTTTTTCTACACCTTTTAGGCGCTTACAAGATAAAACACAGGTAATTCCACTGCCCGAGCAAGATTTTGTGCACAATAGGCTTACACATAGCATTGAAGTAAGCAGTGTAGGTCGCACTCTGGGCAAAATTGCTGGTAAGTCGCTGTTAGAGTCCAATCCAGCCTTGCAACAAAAGCTAAGCTTTCATGATTTAGGGGCTATAGTAGCAGCCGCTTGCCTAGCCCACGATATTGGCAATCCTCCTTTTGGGCATAGTGGGGAGGCAGCTATTGGGGCTTATTTTTTAGAAGGCAATGGCAAACAATTTAAAAGCTTTTTAAGTGCTGCCGAATGGGAGGATCTTACAAGATTTGAAGGTAACGCCAATGGTTTTAAAATTATTAGTAACCCTTACCATAAAGGTAATGGTGGTCTCCGACTTACCTATCCAACTTTAGCTGCGTTTACCAAGTACCCTAAAGAGAGTTTACCTGTGTATGATAAGCCTTTGGCAAGTCAGAAAAAATTTGGCTTCTTTCAATCCGAAAAAAACATTTATGAAGATGTTGCCTTAAATTTGGGTATACCTAGTTTGGGTCAAAACGGTTTTGCAGAATACCAGCGCCACCCTTTTGTTTATTTGGTAGAAGCAGCCGACGATATTTGTTACCAGATTATAGATTTTGAGGATGGTCTTAGTTTAGGGTGGATAGACTTTAAGTATGCCGAAGAATTGTTAATTCCTATTGCAGGGGATGCTTTTTATGAAAATAGTTACAAGCAACTTAGTTCAAGAGAAGAGCGAGCAGGTTATCTAAGGGCGGTGGCTATTAATAACCTAGTAAAGGAAATGGCAGCTAGCTTTATGGAAAAGGAAAAGGAGTTATTATCTGGTACTTTCAACCGTTCCTTAATCTCTGGAAGCAGCTTTAAGCCGCAGTTAGACGAGGTAAAGAAGCTTTCCTTAGAGAAAATTTATAAGGCCAGGCAAGTGATAGAAATTGAAGCTGCAGGATTTGAAATTATAGCGGGTTTGCTAGATTATTTTGCCGAGGCCGTTTTGGCAGAAAAAATAAATGGCAATACTGGCATGAAACAGCGTAAGTTGTTAGAACTACTGCCAGCTGAAGTAAAAAATTCTGAAGCAAGTATCTACCAAATGCTGCTCAATGTTTGTGCTTATGTTGCTGGACTCACCGATAAACATGCCATTACCTTGTTTAGAAGGTTAAAAGGCATTGAATTACCAAGCTAAATGACAAATTGCCTAAATTTTACCTTATTTTATTTGGCATAGGTATTGAAACATTCAGGCAAATTATATTTTTGACAATTAAATAAACCAATATGAACGCAGGAAATGAATTTAGAAAATATGCCATTAAGCACAAAGGCATAAGCAGTATTAAAGTAGATGCCTACATTGAAAGCTCAATGGAAGGTATGACAAGAACTGTTATTGAAGAGCGCCCAATGAACTTCCGCGAAATAGATGTGTTCTCGCGCTTGATGGCGGATAGAATTATTTTCTTGGGTATGCCAATTGATGATTATGTGGCAAATATTATCCAAGCTCAGTTGTTGTTTTTAGATTCTATGGATCCTCGCAGGGATATTCAAATGTATATCAATTCTCCTGGAGGTTCTGTATACGCAGGTTTGGGTATTTATGATACCATGCAATGGGTTAACCCAAGTGTGGCAACTATTTGTACGGGTTTGGCTGCCTCTATGGGTGCAGTATTATTATGTGCAGGTGCCGCAGGTAAAAGAAGCGCTTTACCTCATGCCCGTGTAATGATTCACCAACCTTTAGGTGGCGCTCAAGGCCAAGCTAGCGATATTGAAATTACTGCACGCGAAATTCAAAAGCTTAAGAAAGAATTATACGATATTATCTCAACCCATAGCGGGCAGCCTTTTGATAAGGTTCAGGCAGATAGTGATAGAGATTATTGGATGATTGCTGCAGAAGCTAAAGAGTACGGAATGATAGATGATGTGTTAACCAAACACAAGCCAGAAGAAAAGAAATAATTTCTATTTTTAACGTATTTTTGCCCGCTTATGGCTAAAAAGAAAGAAGACCAATGTTCCTTTTGCGGAAGAGGAAGAAGTGAAGTCAATTATTTAATATCAGGACTTGATGCACTCATTTGTGAGCACTGCATTGGGCAAGCATTTAGAATTATTAATGAAGAGCAAGAAGGTGCTGCAAATAAAGGAGCTAATGAAGTTCTTAATCTTTTAAAACCTGCGCAAATTAAGGCCCATTTAGACGAGTATGTTATTGGACAAGACGATGCCAAACGTGTTTTAAGTGTAGCTGTTTATAACCATTTTAAAAGGGTTAATGCCAAGAAAGAGAATGATGTTGAATTAGAGAAATCTAATATTCTAATCGTAGGTGAAACTGGAACAGGAAAAACCTTGCTTGCTAAAACTCTTGCCAAAACTTTACAAGTTCCCTTTTGCATTGCCGATGCCACAGTGCTTACAGAGGCAGGCTATGTGGGCGAAGATGTAGAAAGTTTATTGTCTCGTTTATTACAAGCTGCAAATTATGATGTGGCTGCTGCAGAGCGTGGTATAGTTTACATTGACGAAATAGATAAAATAAGCAGAAAAAGTGACAACCCTTCCATTACCCGAGATGTTAGTGGAGAAGGGGTTCAGCAAGCTTTGTTAAAAATATTAGAAGGTACCATTGCCAATGTGCCACCACAAGGTGGTCGCAAGCATCCAGAGCAAAAGATGATTCAAATTAACACAGAAAATATTTTGTTTATCTGTGGTGGCGCATTTGATGGTATTGACAAAATGATTGCTAGAAGGTTACAAACTCAAGCTATTGGATTTAAGTCGGCAGAAGCCCTAAAGCCAGAAGATAAAGACAATTATCTGCAATATGTTTCCGCAGCAGATTTGCGTAGCTTTGGCTTAATTCCAGAAATTATTGGTCGTTTACCCGTTATTTCTCATTTAGATCCTTTAGATAAAGTAATCTTAAGAAGAATTTTGGTTGAACCTAAAAATGCTTTAATCAAGCAGTATATTCATTTGTTCGAACTCGAGAACATTAAGCTAGAATTTGAAGATGCAGTAGTTGATTTAATAGTAGATACCGCTTTTGATTTGAAACTAGGTGCACGCGGTTTACGCAGTATTTGTGAGGCTTTAATGCTTGATTACATGTATGAGGTACCAGGAAATAGTGAGATTAAAAACATCACTATTACAGCCGAAAATGCAAGTGCCAAAATGGAATCTGTGCGTTTGAAAAATTATCAAGCGGCGTAAAGATTTTATCCATCCTATCTTTTTAACAAGTGCAATAAAGAAGCCCTTAAAATCTCGCCCATATTTTTGGCTTTGTTAAATCTGTTAGATTGGTAAAACTTACTTAATTCCTCGCTAAGTTGCCATACATTTTCTGGTGGTGCAATTTCATCATTGCTCATTGCATATAATAAGTTGTGAATAGGCCACTTCGCTGCTCTCATGCGGGTTAACATCATTGCTCTTTCTTCTAGCTGGTATTGTTGCAAGCTTTCTTTACTAATATGCTTTTTAACCAATTCTAAGAAAACTTCATTCTGTTTGTAAAATTGTGGTAAGTAAATATTCTTTCTGCTTTCAAAACTTTGTTGGTCAAAATCTATGGGCCTTATTCTATAATTTGTTTCATCAAAATCTGGGGTAATTTGAAGCACGAAATTGCTCGAATGCATATCTCCTAATAAACGAATAAAACAGCGTTCGTTAAACTTAACAAATTCCTTAGCCACGCGGGTTCCATTAAAATTATCGAGGTTAATGTAATGTTTAATAAAATCATCTCCTGGGATGCCTGCAATGTGTTCTTCTATCAAGGTATTTCCGCTAACCAAATAGCTAATGCGGTTGGGGGATAACAAATGTTCAAGTTCTAATCCATAAATTCTAGAAGCATCGGCATGTTTCACGTAAAAATAGTCAAAATTGTCGTTAAGGCGATTCACAATTCTTATTCTAAAAGGCATGGTATTGCCATATAAACAACAATCTATGCGTTCAACTTTAAGGTGATCTACCACGCGCATATCTCCGCCTACTTTTAATAAAGCATAAATCATGAGCAACTGCCCGTGGATGTGCATTTGTTCTTCTTGATCGAATAAACAAGTTTCCCACAAGGTATCTTTCCCTTTTTTGTCGTAGAGCGCTATGCTTTGTTTAAAATTTTTAAGATGGGTATAATGAATGGGGATGAGGGTTTCTCTTCCATGTTGTTTTAAATAATGCCTCAATTTTGGGCCAATAGGGTAGGTGAGTTTCTTTTTGCTAATATGTGGCATCGAATACGAAGATAAACGCCTGCTTTTATTTTAAAAGCGAATTGTTAATTTGCACTGCGATGCAACCACTATTAAACAATCCAAAAATAACGAGAGCTTGGACCATGTACGATTGGGCAAACTCTGTTTTTTCGCTGGCCATTACCACTGCCATTTTTCCGCCTTTTTTCGAAGGTGCGAGCGCGAAGGCTGCTATAGCTGCCGGAACTGTTGTGAACGGCGTGCATTATATAGATGTTTTTGGGCTCAAAATTGTTAATTCTGCCTTGTATTCCTACGCCATTTCATTAGGCTTTTTATTGGTGGCACTAATTAATCCTTTTCTTTCTGGAATAGCAGATGCCCGCCAAAGTAAAAAGCGGTTTATGAAGTTTTTCTGTTACCTAGGTTCATTTAGTTGCATGATGCTTTTTTTCTTTACTCCAGAAACCTTGTGGCTAGGTATCACTTTTTTTATTTTAGGGATATTTGGTTTTGGTGGTAGTATTGTTTTTTACAATGCTTTTTTACCCGAGATTGCTACCGAAGACCAATATGATAAATTGAGTGCACGCGGCTTTGCTATGGGGTATATTGGGAGTGTTTTATTGTTGCTGGTAGATTTAGCTATTATTTTAAATGCAGCTAAAATTTTTCCTGTAGCAAATAAAGCTGCAGAATTAATGCAATCTAATATCGGTTTAAACCTAGAAGAAGCTACTCAACAAGCCAAATCTTATTATACAACTTTTGCAAGCAAGTTGGCTTTTGTAAGTGTTGGCTTATGGTGGGCTGGTTTTGCCCAAATTACTTTTAGGAATTTACCCGAAGTGGAGGTGGCAAGTAAAGAAAACGGCGCTATTAGAAAAGGTTTGGAAGAGCTAAAAAAAGTGTGGTATGAACTGCAATTGCCCACCAATAAAACCATTAAACTTTATTTAATTGGTTTTTTCTTTAGCGCAATGGGGGTTCAAACCGTAATGTATGTGGCCTCTTTATTTGGTAAGCAAGAGTTGCATATGGAATTAGGAAAACTCATTGCCACAGTGCTTATTATTCAAATAATTGCCATTCTTGGGGCCTGGGGCTTTTCCAAAGTATCGGCTAAAATTGGAAATATCTACGCATTACAAATTATGATAGTGGTTTGGATAGGCATAACTACAGCCGCTTATTTTGTGCAAACCGATATGCAATTTTATTTTCTTGCAGCAGTTGTGGGCACAGTAATGGGAGGTATTCAAAGCATGTCGAGGAGCACCTTTGCCAAGCTTATTCCCGATGGCACCAAAGAAACGGCTTCCTATTTTAGCTTTTATGATGTGGCAGAGAAAATGGCCACAGTTTTAGGTACATTTGCTTTCGGATTTATTAATAATTTAACCGGAAACATGCGTTCTTCAGTATTGGCTTTATTAGTTTTTTTTATCATTGCTGGATTTTTGTTTATGTTTATCCCTAATTTTAAAGAAAAGCATCCTTAATGAAGGTCGATTTATTTATACCTTGTTTTATTGATCAGTTTAATCCGCAAACCGGCTTTAACATGGTTAAGGTTTTGGAGAAAGCTGGGTGCAAGGTGCATTATAACCCAGAGCAAACTTGCTGCGGTCAGCCCGCATTTCACGCAGGCCACTGGGAAGATGCAAGAGAAGTTGGAGAAAAGTTATTGAAAGAAATCTCCTCTGATAAAACGATGGTTTGCGGCGCATCTTCTTGTACTGCCATGATTAGAAATTCATATGATCTCCTCTTTCAAAATTCTTCTTATCACAATAAATACCGTCAATTACAAAAGCGCACTTTTGAGTTAAGCGAATTTTTAGTGGAAGTTTTAAAAGTAGAAGATTTGGGTGCCAAGCTAGAGGCAAAAGCTGTATTCTTAGATTCTTGTCAAGGTTTGAACCAATGCAAAATTATGGATCAACCCAGAACTTTATTAAGTAAGGTAGAAGGCCTAACTTTGGTAGAAATGGAAGAGGCTAATGTATGTTGTGGTTTTGGGGGAGTATTTGCCGTAAACTTTGAGAATCTAAGTATATCTATGGCAGAACAGAAAATCAACTATATTTTAGCATCGGGGGCAGATATAATTATTGGCAATGACTATAGCTGCTTAATGCACTTAGATGGAGTTATAAAGAAAAAAGGATTACCGCTAAAGATAATGCACCTCGCAGATGTTTTGGCCAGTGGTTGGTAAGTATGAAATTTACACAAGAAAGATTATTTAATTTTTGCAAACAAGTTTTTGAAACTTGTGGCATGAGCCTAGATGATGCTAAGTTAGCAGCAGAGGTGCTGGTACTTGCAGATTTAAGAGGGATAGATTCGCATGGAGTTGCTAGGCTTAGCGGGTATGTTAGGCTTGCCAACAAAGGCAGAGCAAATCTTAAAGCAAAGCCTTTTATAGTGCATCAAACGCCTTCAACAGCCACCCTAGATGCCAATCAAGGCCTTGGTTTAATTGCCGCGCCCATGGCTATGAATATTGCCATAGAGAAAGCAAAAAATGTTGGAACGGGTTGGGTGGCTATCAAAAACTCAAACCATTTTGGCATTGCCGCCTACCATGCCATGATGGCTTTGCCACATGATATGATTGGGATTAGCATGACCAATGCAAGTCCTTTAGTTGCCCCTACAAATGCCAAAGAAAGAATGTTGGGAACCAATCCAATTTGTATCGCATTTCCATCAGGTAAAGAGATTCCATTTGTAGTTGATATGGCTACTTCAAATGCGGCCAATGGTAAACTAGAGATAGCGCAACGGCTAAATAAACAAGTGCCTATAGGTTGGGTTCAAACAAAAGAAGGGAACGAAAGTACCAATGCCAATGAGCTTAAGGATGGTGGCGCTTTGTTGCCTTTAGGTGGCCACAAAGGTTATGGATTGGCTGCAGCAGTAGATATTTTAAGTGCAGTGTTGTCTGGGGCAAATTATGGTCCTTGGGTACCTCCCTTTGTAGCTTTTCTAGATCCCTTGCCTAACCTGCCAGGAGAAGGAATTGGACATTTTGTAGGTGCTATGCGGGTAGATGCTTTTAGACCTAAAGAAGATTTTAAAGCCCACATGGATAATTGGATTCATCGCTTTAAGGCAGCAGAAAGAATAGATACAAATACAGAAGTACTTATTCCAGGAGAATTAGAGCATAGAGCGCATTTGCAAAGAGCTGCAGATGGTATTGAGTTGAACCCACAAGTGCAGTTAGATTTAGAAGCATTGGCCGCGCAATTGCAATTGGTTTTATAGCCAGTTTTTGCGTTTAAACCATTGCCAAATAAACACAATTACCAAAGCCATAAATAGTATTACTCCTGGGTAGCCATTTGGCATTGCTAGTTCTGGCATATATTGAAAGTTCATGCCATACACACCTACTATAAAAGTTAAGGGTAAAAAGAAGGCTGAAAATACAGTTAAGATGCGCATCACCTCATTGGTTCTTTGCGAAGAAATACTAAGGTATAAATTTACTAAGGAAATTAAATCTTCATGTATTTGGTCTATGGCTATTTCCAATTTTAAATGATAGTCTCGCATATCTTCATAATAGGAGTTCTTTCTGTGAGATACGTGCATATTATCTACCACTAATTTAGAAACAAAGCTCACTCTTCTAAACACTTGGTTTCTTCTTTTTAAATCATACATAGCACGTAGTAAATCAGGAATTCTTTTCTTTAAAAAGATGCGCTCTTCATAAGCATCAATTTTTAAGTTTAATTGCTTAACTGGTTCTTCAAATGTTTCAAATGTTTTCTTTACAATTTTACATACAAGGTTAAACGGACGTTGCATATTTGTATCTGTACAGTACCTTTTGGCCAAATTTTCTATCAATTCTGCCTTACTTCGGTGAATGGTAATAATTATTTCAGTATTGTAAAACAAGGCAATTTTCCGCGTAAGTTGCCTAATATCATCGCTATCAGGTTTGCTTTCTGTGTCATAAAACCTAACTATTATAAAAGAGTAATTATCGAAAAGCTCATATTTAGGTAGGTGTTCTGGCTGTAAGCAGTCTATAACTGCTGCCTCGGGCAACTTATATTGGTCGGCTAATTGGCGTAACTCTGCTTCTGTCGGATCATACACATCCAGCCACTCAAAATTGAATCCCAATGGTTTAAAGTTGGTTTGCATAGAAAAAACAAATATTTTTGAAATCTAATGATTTCGAAACACAACCTTTACTAAGTTTATGAAATATTTTTTTAAGTTCTTAAAATACTGCTTTCTGTTGTCTATATTTTTTGTGCTTCCTGCCTTAACTAAAGCGCAAATTTTAAAGCCAAAAACGGCGGGCGTTTGTTTTCGTATCGATGATTTTCAAGATACCAGCAAATTGAGAAGAGTTATCAATTTGTTTGATAAGCATAACCTCAAATTTACCTATGCTGCTAACAGCGGAATTATTGAGGCTTATGGTCAAAGTAATTACTGGAACTTACTTCAAGGTATGTATCAGAATAACCACGAAGTGGCAGATCAGAGTCCAACAGATGTTTCTCATTATATTGAAACGCCCAAGCCAGAAGATGTAAGGGCTTATATAGGTAGGCCAGGTGTAGACCATGTTACAGAATCCTTACGCAAAATTTGTTTAAGCTATACTTTGTTAAATAACAAAGGCGCAGGCGATGAAGGCAAAATTAGAATCAATGGGGATACCCTATTTAGTTTAAACAATGGTGAGTTTGCCTTTAGTAAGTTGATTAATGAACGTTTTACAGCTTTTTTCTATCTCCCTGCTTCCGATAAACTAGTCGCTTTAGCTAATCTGTTTAATGCCAATGCAAACGACCCAGATACCTTGGTGGTTCAAAATTTTTGGAAAGAAAAAATAAACCTTGGAGTTGGAA
>JBIKKC010000224.1:0-3944 GCA_044360615.1 Bacteroidia bacterium
ATTCTATTTGCTTTTTCGCTTAGATGTGCTTCAATTTGTGAAAAACAAACACCTTGAAAATTATTGGCATAACCGGAACACTTGGCGCAGGGAAAGGAACTATTGTTGAATACCTTGTGGCAAACTTTGGGTTCAAACATTATTCTGTGCGCAGCTATTTAATAGAATTGATTAAGGCTAAAGGCATAGAAGTAAATAGAGATAGCCTTACCCATACTGCAAACGATTTAAGGGCAGCAAATGGCCCTAGCTTTATTGCAGAACAATTGTTTGCTCAAGCTTCGGCAAGTGGCACCAATTGCATTATAGAAAGTATTAGAACAGTTGGAGAAATTACAGCCTTGAAAGCAAAGGGAAATTTTTCCTTATTCTCTGTAGATACAGATAGAAAAATACGTTACAACCGCATCGTTTTACGTGGTTCTGAAACGGACAAAATCCCTTATGAAGTGTTTGAAGCCAACGAAGAAAGAGAGTTAACAGCAACCGACCCCAATAAGCAGAACCTAAGTGCTTGTATGGCTTTGGCTGATGTGCATTTTACTAATAATGGAACCTTTGAAGACTTATATTTGCAAGTAGACAAGGCTTTAAACACGAAGTAAGATGAGTACAACTACAGAAAAATATGTTCGCCCTTCTTGGGATGAATATTTTATGGAAGTGATGGATGCCATTAGCAAACGCGCAACTTGTGGTCGCGGTAGAAGTGGTTGTGTAATTGCAAAAGGCAATCAATTGCTGGTAACAGGGTATGTAGGTTCGCCTATTGGTTTGCCGCATTGCGATGATGTGGGCCACCAAATGAAAAAGGTAATCCATGAAGATGATAGCATAACAGAGCATTGTGTAAGAACGGTTCATGCAGAACAAAATGCCATTTGCCAAGCGGCTAAAAGTGGTGTTGCCTTAGAAGGTTCAACCTTATATTGCCGCATGACCCCTTGCAGGGTTTGTGCCATGTTGATAATTAACTGTGGAATTAAGCGCGTAGTGTGCGAAAGGAAGTACCACGCAGGTATTGAAAGCGAAACTATGTTTAAAGCAGCAGGAGTGAGCTTAGAATATTTTCATGATGAGATTCAATCGTATGAGAAGCATAGATAAGCTTTAACGGAATACTTTATCCTTGAAATTTGATACAATTTTTTCAATAATAGCTGCTGTTTGGTCTGGATAGTTTGCCTCAATTGCCTTACCATTTAGTACCCAATTTTGTAGCATAGGAATTGTATCTGCATTTAATTTATCTGCCACTGTTACGCCAATTTTTTTCATAGCTGCGGCATTGCATAGCTGTTCGTATTGGTTATATAGAGGGATGGCAAATACCTTTTTATTTAAGAAAATAGCTTCAGCCGGACCCTCAAATCCGCCGGCAGTTAGGAGACCATTACCACTTGCTAGGCTTTGGGTAAAGGCTTCATTTTGGATAGGGAAAATATGAACATGTTCATGCCTTTTGGCAACTTTAGCCTCCTTAGAAAAAACTTGCCATTGTATATCTTTAATAGGTGTTAAATGCTTAAGTATGGCGGCATCGCTATGCCCAGTTAAGTAAACCGTAATGTGCTCTTTATTGCCTATTTCTCTATTCCTAATTTCACTTCTAATTACTGGGGTATAAATAAAATCATCAAAACGCTCAAAGTGAAATCCTATGGCTTGCTTAACTGGAGCATAATGTTTAAGTACAGCCTCTCCAAACCAGTTTTTATGTTTTGGTCGTGGACATTTAGCTGAAAGAAAGGATGCCTGATGACTCAAGGCTATACAGGGTTTCTTTTTAATCTTGCAGGCCCAAGCGCTTATAGGTTCAAAATCATTGATTATTAAATCATAGTTCTCTACCGGAAATTGAAGTATATCTTTCAAAAGGCGCAAGGGCTTAAACTCCTTTATAGAGTTTATCAAGTCTACATTTCCATGTGTACCAAAGGTAAAGCTTAAACCATGTTTTTTGTATTTTATGAGTTGGGTTAGTGAAACTTTAGCCTGTGTGCCACTTACCAATATATCCAATTCGCCATGTTGAAGTAGATGAGGAATGATTTCTCTTGCTCTACTTAGATGACCATTACCGGTCCCCTGTATGGCGTATAATATTTTCATAGAGAGCGTTCATATGGGGAAGATCTAGTTTTTGCGACTCTTCCAAATCGGGTTCTTTTTCGTTAACATAATCAATATTATGATGGTACAAAGACCAGTTACCATCAACATATTCCAACGCAGTTAAGTTCTCTATCCAATCTCCAGAGTTAAGGTAAAGCACACTTCCCTTTTCATTGGAGTAGGGTGTAATAGCGGGTTGATGAATATGGCCGCAAATTACATAATCATACCCATTTTCTATGGCAATATCTGTGGCCGTTTGTTCAAAATCGCTAATAAATTTTATCGCGCCTTTTACACTGTTCTTTATTTTCTTAGAAAGAGAGATGGGGCCTTGACCCAATTTTTGGCTCAAAAAGTTAATAAAAGAATTAATAATGATAAGGGTATCGTAGCCAATGGCACCAAGTTTTGCCAGCCATTTAGAATGTTTCATGGTAATATCAAATATGTCTCCATGAAAAATCCATGCTTGTTTACCATCTAAATCCATCTTAAGTTTATTGTCTATCGTAAGGTTGCCTAAATTTAAGTCTCCAAACTTTCTCACCATTTCATCATGGTTACCGGTGAGGTAATATACTTTGGTACCATTGGCAAGCAATTTAAAGATGCGGTGAATCACCTTCATATGCGTATCTGGAAAATAGCTTTTGCTAAATTGCCAAATATCAATGATATCTCCATTAAGGACTAAAATTTCTGGGTCAATTGATTTGAGGTAGCGATTGAGCTCCTTAGCGCGGCAGCCATAGGTGCCCAAATGGACATCTGAAATAACGGCAAGATGTAGTTTCCTTTTTTCCAAAAAATGGAATGCTAATATTCCGAATTCGAAATTAGATGAAAGCAGGTTGTAAAATTGTTAAGGGAATATGAATTTAAGGTTAAAACCAACATTTATCCGTTTTTTACCATTTTTTAGATTTAATTGCTATAAATAATTAAACTCATGAATAAAAATTCATTTTTACCTTTAATAGCTTTGTTTCTTACCTTCATACTCGTTTCATGCGCTGGTGAAAGTAACCCAACAAGTGTAGCTACCAGTGATAGCTTAACAGTTAACCCGCAACAAGATTCTGTAGCAGAAATAGATAGAAATGCCGAAGACCAGCATATTGAAGTTTATAACTATAACTATTTAGATACCACCGTTAGAGTGGATGGAGACTATACCATTACCTGTATAAGATACAACATTGATGGAGAGGATGAAGATGAAACTTGCACTATAAAAAACACAAAAACTGGAGTAATTATCGATAGTCTAGGATATGTGACAAGGATTAAAGATGGTTACATTTTTAGTGAGTCTTCTGATGATGTTATGAATTATGGAATTTTAACGCTTATTAAAATTGAAGATGAAAGAGAAGTTCATACCTTTTATTTTAAAGAATATTATGAATTAGATAAGGATAAATTAAAGATTTACGAAGTAGTCAACGATGATGAATATTTGAATTTAAATAAAAGCAAACTTCCACCAATTCCAGAGCAGCAAGGAGATATAGATCTTTCTGATAATTATGCCTATGCTGAACAAAGAATCTTTTATTTTAAAACGGGAGAAATAAAAAATACAGGAAAGTTTATAACTTTTTACGAACAATAATTGCGTTGTTTAATCTTTAGGTTTTGCATGAAATTTAAGTTGTAAACCCATTAGAAAATTTCGTAAAATTTGATCTTTACAAACTCTAAATTGTTCTTGTTCTGGCTTACGAAATAGCGCGCTTAGTTCGTGCTTGCTAAAATTAAAATCGGCTAAGGCCAATATTTGTAGAATGTCTTCATCCTTTAGGTTCAAGGCTATTTTTAACTTA
>JBIKKC010000225.1:0-3930 GCA_044360615.1 Bacteroidia bacterium
ACGCCAGACCATACCGGTAACATACCTATTACCAATGGTTTTATTTTTGATATGCTACCCGTAGATAGCACTATTAGAACGGGCATAGTTACGGGCAAACAAATCTTTGATTGGCTAGAAAAAGAACTACACAATGTATTTGCCAAAGATGCTTCTAAACGCTTTGGTGGGTGGGTAATAAAATTTAAAGGCATGGAAGTTTCTTTTAAAGCCTTTGAAGACTTGGGCAAGCGCGTGCAAGAAGTAACAGTAAAGGGGCGCGCCTTGGATCAAAACGCTACCTATAGCATTTGTGCTTGCGAAAGAGATGGCGACCCTGCCGATATGTTGTGCCGTATAAAAAACGTGGCCGAGGCAAAAAACACCAGCTTTACCTTGCACCAAGTAATGAAAGCCTACTTAAAAACCAATTCGCCAGTTACACCTAAATTGCCTTTAAGGGCAAAAATCTTAGACGCCCCACAAACCATGTTAAGTCAGGTTTATGGCGTACCCTATGAATTTAGATAAGTAAGATTTTTGTATATTGCCGATAAATATGCCATCGGTATTTTACCAAAAATTAAATCTGCAAGCACCTATGCATCCTGTGCAATACCAAGAGTTATTGGCAGGCGGCTGGTATAGGGTGCAACAGCTTTTAATGACCACCGATTTTATTATGCAAGAAGGCATGGTGGCCAGGGCTATGGAACCAGAATTTTACCAAGGCAATTTTCATTATTTAAACAAAGAAGTAGCACCCGTATTTTGGTTGCGCATTAATTTAAGTAAGCTACACCAAACCAAAAAACACGCGCATAAAAACTATATAGAAAAGCAGTTGCGCTGCGAGGTAAGCAAATATGATTACCGCCCCATAGATGAATTGTTGTATGCCAAATACAGGCAAGCCATAGATTTTGATGCCTCGCCCACCCTGTATGGGTATTTGTACGACGACGAAGCACCCTACGATTTTTTTAACTCCACCGCCATACGTTTATTTGATGGAGAAGAACTGGTAGCCTGCGGTATTTTTGACGAAGCAGGCAATAGCACAGCAGGTATTATTAACTTTTTTGACCCCGCTTACCGCAAGTACAGTTTGGGGAAATGGCTCATTCAAAAAAAAATAAGTTTGGCCCTAGCACAAGGCTTACAGTTTTACTACCCCGGGTATTTTAGCACCCGCATTGCCAAGTTTGATTATAAGCTAAACATTGCCCCAACTGCCACAGAAATTTGGATAAGAGAAGCCCAAAAATGGGTAGCCGCCAAAGAAATTAGCATGGCTCAGTTAGAAAATTATTTAATACAAGTTATGGCCTCGGCTTGAACCAAGCGCCCTTAGCTCTCAAAAAATGGGGCAATATACCGCTCGCATTGCTGGGTGAGGCAAATGGATTGTTGTTTGAGGCCGTGCAAAGCCGCCGCCAAGGCTTGTGTAACACGCACATCTGTACTTACAAAAGCCTGTAAGCTATGGGGCAAAAAAATGGCCATATTTTGCCCGGGCAATTGCGCCAGCAAAGAATCGTCGCCAGGCAATAGCTCGTTGTGGTATAAAGCAAAAGGGGCACGCTTCGTTTTGCTATAGCGCTCAATTTTACATTGCTGCAAGGTTTGTTGCTTTACGTGTTGCAACAAGGCCTTAAAAGCTGCCATTAACACCTCGTATGTTTGTGACGTAGCAAACAACTGCGCCTCTTTGTAAAACCTAAGTTGCCTATATAAGCTCCCAATGGTCTCACTGGCCCATATCTCTTGGCTAGGTATTGCCAAATAACTATAATTTATCTCCTGTGCTAATTGCAATAAAGGCGTTTCGGTTTGATCCAAAGAAAAGGGTTGGAGTTGAGTTTCAGTTAAAGGTAAGATACTCTGTTGCCACACATAGGCCTTGAATTGAATTAACTCTGGAAACATACAATAGTAAAACAAAGGCACCTCGCCTGCAGAGCAGGTTAAAGATTTCACTTGCTTATCTAAGAGTAATTGTAACTGTTGGGCTATAAATTGTAAATAATCTTCAAAGTTAGGTTGTATTTGTAGGTTATTACAACTAAACCAAACCTTTTGAGTGGCTGTATCTATAGCCATATCTTCATAAGACAATTTATAAGTTTGAAAAAGTAATTGCAGATCTTGTAAATCTAACAACCGCTCTCCCCTAATCTTCTTGTAGGCCGCATCTGGGCTTAGGTTAAGCGCATCGGCTATATGTCGAGCCAAGTTTTCACCCTTGGGTAATTTTTGTTTAATAGCATTAAACAATTGACGTTGGAGTTCTTGTGCATTGTTTGGATTCATAATGGCATAATTAGGCTTTGATTGACATCTTTAGACAAAAGAAAAGAATAAAAGGCATTGCACCTTTCCAGTTTATTGGATTAGAATAATTGCCATAGGAAAATCATCTCATTTTATTGTTTAAATCCAAAATAAAGCAGAAACAAGACTGCAACTTTGAATCATGGAAACCTCGGTTAACCCTTAGTTAATAAGTGCTTAGCCAAACAGCAAATTATGATCATAAGCGATTCTTACCGGAAGAATCAATTGTTGAAACAAAATCAAAGAAACCGGATTTAAACAATTTTTAAACTTAAAAAAACATGAAAACCACTTTATTAAGCTTAGCCCTCTTACTACATGTATGGAGTTATGGCCAAAGCATTCTTTACAAACAACAAAACAAAGTGCTGGAGTATAACTTCGGCGTATTAGATTCTGGCGGCATGGACTTGCTCACAGAATCTGAAAAGATTATGTACGAATTGAAGTATATGGAGAAGCGTTACAGCAAAACTATATACAACAATTATGAATGGAAGGTAGAACTCAAAATTGATAGTAACGAGTATGAACAAGACTGGATGAAACTATCGAAACATTTTAGCTATACGGCAAACGGTATCGAAATCTATGATGAAAAAGGCTACATCATAAAAACCATTCCTTACACTGCCGACGAATTAGCAGAAAGAGCGGAAGAGAAGCAAGACATCATAGACAATGGCTATCATCCTGGCATTGCTGTATTCCCAGAATTTACAGCTCCAACTATAGCAAGACTTGCCACTGAAGGGATTATAGTTGAAACTTTAATAAATGGAGATGTTAGAATGAAGAGTCCAACACAAACCACTTATTTTAACAAGGCACGTAGAACTATTATTGATGAATTTAAAGATAAAGAAAATATTCAAAATAGAATTACCGAAGCCTATGATTTAATGCCGAATAACAAAGGGTATTTACCACGCATAAACAAACACGAGCGTTATGTAAAATCAATTAAAGGCCCATGTATAACAGAAACCAAATTAGTTTATTATACAGATTACCAAATTGAAGATCCAGGGTTATTGATAGATAAAGCGGTTCAACCCAAAGAAAGCATTGTACTATTCCCAAATCCTAACAATGGTGTATTTACGGTAAATGTAACCTTTGCCGACAATGCAAGTATTAGTGAAGCTAGAATTATTAACCTGCTTAGCGGTGCTAGTACAAACTTAGAAATTGGAAGTGGAAGCAATGGCAAAACCATAGAAGTAAATAGGCCAAATTTAGCTCCAGGAAATTATGCCATTCAGGTAATAGGCAGCAATCAAAAAACACTTACAGTAAACTTTATTAAAAATTAAATCCAATAACCATGAAAAACTTTTTTAACAAAATAATGGGCTTAGGCTTGCTACTTTTTAGCACCTTAAATCTCAACGCCCAAACTGAGCCACAAGTGGCCATAGGGGAAACCATCATATTTCCTCACCAAGATTCATTAAAAGCAACCTTAGAACGCTTTGGCATCCGACTCATAGACTTCCCAGAGTGGGCAACCCAATGCCCAAAATTTAAAGCCGAATTACCTGACGGGGGTAAGAAAAGCCCTTGGGAGCCTTATATTGATACAACCAAGGGACCACGCAGACATGTAGTAGA
>JBIKKC010000226.1:0-3923 GCA_044360615.1 Bacteroidia bacterium
TATCGCATGCCTCCCTCAATGATTGTAAAAATTTAGGCTCTGCTGGAATATAGCCGGCTTCTCCCCTAATCACTTCCACAAAAACACATGCTGTTTGGGAATCAATCAAAGAAAGACTATCTATTGAATTAAATTCTATAAACCCAATTCCTGGAAGTAAGGGCCTATAAGCTTGTTGGTAATATTCTTCGCTATTTAAGCTTAAGGCAGCATGTGTGCTGCCATGATACGCTTGTTTACAAGCAATAATATTGGGTTTCCCAGTAACTCGCTTAGCCAATTTCATGGCAACATCGGTAGCCTCTGCGCCACTATTTAGCAAATAAACAGCGTCTAAGGAGCTTGGCAATAAACCGCACAAACGTTCTGCAAGTAAGGCTTGAGAACTCTGTATAAACTCACCATAAATCATTACATGCATGTGTTTATCCATTTGGGTAATCACCGCTTTTTTAACCGCTTCATTGCCATGGCCCAAATGACTCACACTTATCCCAGAGATAAGATCCAAATACCTTTTACCCTGCACATCAATCAAATAATTGCCTTCTGCACCAGAAATTTCTAACATTACAGGAAACTCCGATGTTTGGGCTTGGTGCATTAAGAATCTTTGACGGTTATTTAACATCATATATATAATGCAAACAAAGGTAAAAAACTTACTTTTGCCGCTGAAAAAATAAATCATGCAGAAAATAAAAATTGCAGTTGCAAAAGGAGATGGGATTGGTCCAGAAATTATGGATGCGGTTATTCGTATTTTTGAGGCCGCCAATGTGCCTTTAACGTATTCGTATATAAAAATGGGTAAAAGCATCTACGACAAAGGATTTGGCACCGGCATGACACCAGAGGCCAAAGAAACTGTTGAATCTTTAGGGATTTTGTTTAAAGGACCTATGGAAACACCCAAAGGTAAAGGTGTAAAAAGCATCAATGTTACCGCTCGCAAAACCTGGAGTACTTTTGCAAACAGACGCCATTTTCGTTCTTTAAATGGGGTTGATACTGTTTTTTCAAAGGCTGGCATTCCCATTGATTTAACCATTGTAAGAGAAAATATTGAAGGCACTTATGGAGGTATAGAGCACATGTTAACGCAAGACGTTGCTTTGTGTCGCAGGTTTATTACCAGACCCGGAAGTATACAAGTTCATAGATTTGCATTTGAAATGGCCAAAAAAGAAGGGTTCAAAAAAGTAACTTGTGCCCACAAGGCCAATATCATGAAACTAACCGATGGCCTTTTTCTAGAAACATTTTACGAGGTAGCTAAGGAATATCCAGAAATTGAAGCAAATGATATTATTGTAGATGATTTAGCCATGAAATTAGTGAGCAAACCACAATCCTTTGATGTGGTTGTGTTAACTAATCTTCAAGGCGATATCATGAGTGATTTGTGTGCTGGCTTAGTAGGTGGTCTTGGTTTTGCCCCATCGGCAAACATTGGAGATAATATTTCAATATTTGAGGCAGTTCATGGCACTGCCCCAGATATCACTGGTAAAAATATTGCTAATCCTACCGCATTGTTATTAAGTGGCTTTATGATGCTTCGCCATTTGGGATATATGGAACATGCCAATACCATTGAAAATGCGCTTTTAATCACTTTAGAAGAAGGCAATCATACTGGAGATTTTGGCGATAAAACTAAAGCTTCTCTAAATACAACTCAGTTTGCAGATGCCATTATTGCCAACTTAGGCAAAGTGCCAAGCACAGGAGCTGCAAGACAATTTATAGCCACCCATGCCACACACAAAGCACCAAGCAAACCTAGCACTCAAAAAATGATGGCAACTGCTGCAAGAAAGCCTGAGACTATTGTTGGTATCGATCTTTTTTTTGAATCCAATCAAACAGCTGAAGTTTTAGGACCACAACTTCAGAAGTTTGAGCATGCTGGTGCAAACCTCATTATGATTTCAAATAGAGGAACTCAAGTTTGGCCAACTGGCTCGGCATTTACAGAATGTGTAGACCAATACCGAGCTAGATTTGAAGTTAAAGAAGGCAAAAGCACACTCGCAGATATGTTACAATTGGCTCAAAATGTGGGCACCGAATTATTTGTTTCTTCGGTAGAAGTTTTGCGTAATTTTGATGGAAAACCTGCTTATTCATTAGCACAAGGACAGTAAAAACTACCTTTCTAATTCATAAATAATAAAGCCTTCTCCCTCAAGATAAGGCTTTATTTTTTTGTCCTTTGGTAAGCCTGGGAAAGGCGCCATTACATGGTTTCGTTCCTCTAAAGTAAACCAAATTAACTTGAAACTATTAGCTTCCCCTATTCTGGTGTTGAAATCAATAGCACTCTCTTGGGTAAACTGAGAATAATAACAAGTGCCACCCTTAAGCCACCATACCAAATCGGGAAAATTACTAAGCAAAATTTGATTGCCTAAGTCGGCTTTTACCAATTGTGTGTTGGGTTTAGCCAATTGCGACATTATTCCTACTTCTTTGGCTTTTCCCTCCATTCTATGAAGAAATACTAGGCCAACCAAATTGACAAGCATAACAATTACAAGGGTATTTCTTCTTCTTGTTTCCTTAAAAAATAAACTCTTTATGCTAATAATCAACAAGATAGCTTGTAATGGCCAAAGCACAGATAAGTAGCGCGGCAATTGAAACAAACTTAGGTTGTTTTGTAACAAAATGAATAGCATTAAAGAGCTACTTATTCCTAAGAGGATGAGATAGGTCCTATCTTTTATAAGGTTTCTCTTTCCTAGCAGAAAAACCCAGAAAAAGCTTGTCAATAGTAATAAAACTCCAAATGCGACATTTAGGCCAATTGCCCCTTTTAAACCTGTAAACCAAACCTGCAAGTTGTTTAGAAGAGCAATAAACGAAAGCTTATTATACAATTGGTGATCCCCTAGCACCGCATTACCCTTAAAAAACAAGTAACCCCACCAAAGTAGATTAAACAAAAGAGCTGGTAAGGTTGAAAAAAACACATCCTTAAAGGAGATTCTTTTAAAGAAAATTGGCAAAAATAAACCTGGTAACATAAACCAGGCTTGGTAACGCAAAAGTGTCATAGCGGCAAAAGCAAACGCAGAAAAAAACACTGCTTTTTTATCCTCTCTTATCCAAAAATAAATCCAAGCAATTTGAGCAGCCAAAAAAGGAGCTTCACTTAAAGCCATTTTCCAAATATGCAAAGGTGCAAAACCAAATAAACCGCATACCAGTAAAAATAAAATGGGCTCAAACAGAAGGATTTTAGAAATGCGAAATAAGAAAAATAGAAATAGGTTAAAGCATAAGAATTGAAAGCCCCAAATAAATGGTGCAACAGCAAGTTTTAAGAAATAAACTAGACTAATTAAAAGCGGGAAAAGGGGCGGTGTGTTTTTTAAAAATTGCCCATCGAAGAGTTTAAAACCATTTCCCTCAACAAAATTTTTTGCAGCAGAATAATAATTGGCTGTATCTACTTGAAGATTTGGCCCAAAGGGAAAAAGTAGAAAAAGTAGAAATGCATTTAAAAACAGAAGCGTAGCAACTAAAGGCCAATTTATTGAGACCTTCATACCTTAAGTTTTAGGCCTTAACTACGGCATCTAAAAGACTGCTAAACAACGCTCTTCCATCTGTATTGTAAAGCTCATTATCTACTACTCTTTCAGGATGTGGCATCATGCCAAATACATTCCTACCTAAATTGGTAATGCCTGCAATGTTTTCTAAAGCTCCATTTGGATTGCTTGCTTCATTTACATTTCCCTGTGCATCGCAATACCTAAATAATATTTGGTCGTTGGCCTTTAACCCTGCTAAAGTTTCTTCATTACAATAATACCTTCCTTCGCCATGTGCAATTGGGATTTGCAGTGCTTTGTTAAGTTGGAGTTGATTTGTAATAAGTGAATTATTTGTTTCTGGCTTAATAAACACAT
>JBIKKC010000050.1:0-12082 GCA_044360615.1 Bacteroidia bacterium
GGGCAAGCATACCTCATACTTCATAGTTCATACTTCATAGTTCATACTTCATAGTTCATACTTCATAGTTCATACTTAAGACTACTGGTTCAACCAATTCTTAAACTCAGTAGCCCTTTCTCTACTCACCAGCACTTCTTCCTCCACGCTAGGCTTCAAATGCAATTTAAGTTTGCCATTAAAGTATGTGCTTATGGTATCAATTGCATTAAGGTTAGCTAAGTATTGTCTATTTATTCTATAGAATTGAAGTGGATCTAACATGCCTTCGAGTTCATCTAAAGTACTATCAATTATAAATCTTTTGTTTTCATTATTGTATAAGTAAACTACCTTATCACTGGCATTAAAAAATGCAATTTCTGAGGTGGGTACTGAGATTAATTTCTGACCCAATTTTACAAGAAATCTTTGCTTGTATACTACGGCGTCCTTTTGCTTAAAGCTTGAAAGAAGTTGATGTATATTGATGCCATTTTGTGGTTGTTGTAGTTTTTCTAATTTGGCAAAGGCTTGCTTTAATTCCTCTGGTTCTATTGGTTTAAGTAAATAATCTATGCTATTTACTTTAAATGCTTTTAGGGCATATTCATCATAAGCTGTAGTAAAAATAATAGGAAATGGTACTTCAATTTGTTTAAATATTTCGAAACTTTGACCATCTGCAAGCTCAATATCCATTAGGGCTAAATCTGCATGGGGAAATTCTTTTATCAAGGTAATGGCAGTGGCTATACTATCTGCATGACCTAAAATTTCTATTTCAGCATCATAGGCTTTTACCAATTTGGTAAGCCGTTTAAAGGCAGGCTGTTCGTCTTCTATAATAATAATTTTCATGTAATTAGATTAAGGGTACACACACTTTAAATTCCCCGTTTTCTTTGGTAACCACTACCTTTTTTTCGCTCATAAAAGAGTATCTATTTTCAATATTTTTTAATCCAATTCCATTACTATCAATAGAATTAGTTTTTACTTGCAAATTATTGCTTACACATAGTTGGGTATCACTTGCTGCTATATGTATGTGTAGCGGTTTATCCTTGCTAATAATATTGTGTTTAATAGCATTTTCTAAAAGCATTTGTAAGGTAAGTGTAACTATTTCTTTATGTAATAAGTGTTCTGGAATATGGGTGGTTACTTTAAAATTATCTCCAAAGCGTAATTGGTATAAAAACACATAGCTTTTCATAAAGTCTAATTCTTCGTTTAAGCTCACAAGTTCCTTGTCTTTTTGCGAAAGTAGATATCTATACACCGAGGAAAGTTTTTGAACAAATTTAGAGGCTGTTTCAGGGTCTTCATCTATTAAGTGGGTAAGTGTATTTAAGGCATTAAAAAGAAAATGAGGGTTTATTTGATTTTTTAAACTTTCAAATTCAGCAGAAATTGTGGTTCGCTTTAAGGCCTCTTTTTCTAGGTTTGTTTTCTTCCAATAATTAAAGAATTCTATAGCCACCATAATTGCATTTATGAGCAGGGTAATGGTTACCGTAATCATCAAGAAAATAATATTCTCTTTTGCCTTTAAATCACAAGGCACTCCTAGGATGGGTTCAAAAAGAAATAAATTTAAAAAATAATGGATAAGCACCGGCCAAAAAAGTGCTACCACCAAGGCAGCTATTATTTTTTGTTTGGTTTGAGTTTCCCAGTCGAGTTTATAGAAAGGTCCTAATTCGTAGAGTGCTTTGTTTCCATTCCAAATAGTGGCAATAAATAAAAAGTTCCAGAGCCAAGCTCTTAATACCCCATCTATGTTTTGTAAATCGGGCTTATCTGCTATAATGCTTAGCCCAAAGAAAAATGACAGCAGTAGAATAATGCTGTGTCTGATGATTAAATCCTTGGAATCAAATAGTTTTGGCATGCCATACAAAGATGCGTTTTTAAAACTTTTTTTTACGTTTTGAACCGATAAAGCGGAAAGTTATACCGATGAAGCATACTTTTCTTGCGCTGCAACAAAAAGCCCCGATATTTGTTGCCTTTAAAAACGACTATAAATGAATTCAGCTGATATTCTAAAAGCGCTAAGTACAGTGCAGGAGCCCGACCTTAAAAAAGACCTTGTAAGTCTTAATATGATTAAAGATGTGGTGGTGGAGGGCAATAGCGTAAAATTTATTGTAGTGCTTACCACGCCTGCTTGCCCAATGAAAGAAAAGATCGAGAAAGATTGCGTAGAGGCTATACACACTTTGGTTTCGGAAAAGGCAGAAGTAAAAATTGAAATGATTGCTAATGTTACTAGCAATAGGCCAGATAAATTAACATTGCCAGGGGTTAAAAATATCATTGCAGTGGCAAGTGGAAAGGGTGGAGTTGGTAAGTCTACTGTTAGCAGCAATTTAGCCATAGCCTTGTCTCAAACAGGGGCAAAAGTTGGCCTTCTAGATGCAGATATTCATGGTCCTTCTGTTCCTATGATGTTTGGCGAAATGGATGCCCAACCGCTTATGAGAGACGTTGATGGGAAGTCGTTAATGGTGCCCATTGAGAAGTATGGTATTAAATTATTGTCTATTGGATTTTTAATAAAACCCGAACAGGCTGTAGTTTGGAGGGGGCCAATGGTTTCGTCGGCACTTAGGCAATTTGTTAACGATACCGATTGGGGCGATTTAGACTATTTAATTTTAGACTTGCCTCCAGGTACTGGTGATATTCATTTAACCATGCTGCAAGTTGTGCCATTAACCGGTATTGTAATGGTTACCACACCGCAGGCAATAGCGCTAGCCGATGCCTACAAGGCGGCTACTATGTTTGGTATGACGCCCGTGAAAGTGCCTATTTTGGGAATCGTAGAAAATATGGCATACTTTACACCAGAAGAATTGCCCGAGAATAAATATTATCTCTTTGGCAAAGGTGGAGGTAAAACCATGGCAGATGAGTTAAAGGTTCCTTTCTTAGGCGAAGTGCCTATTTATATGGGAATTAGAGAGGGCGGCGACAGTGGCAAACCTGCTACTCTGCAGCTAGATTCGCCAATACAAAAATCATTTATGCAAATTGCAGAACGCGTTGCCCAACAGATTGCTGTTTTCAATGCACAAAAATCATAACTTCGAACCATGAATCAAGAATTGGAAGCTAAAGTTGAAATTGCGCTTAATGGTATGCGCCCATTTTTACAAGCCGATGGCGGAGATGTAGAGCTTGTAGAAATTACAGAAGATTTGGAGGTGCGCCTACGCCTAGTTGGTAACTGCAGCAGTTGTTCTATGAGTTCTATGACTATGAAAGCGGGTATAGAAAATGGGATTCGCAATGCATTACCGCAAATAACTAAAGTAACTGCGGTAGATTAAGTTTATAAATCCATGTTTGTAATATTGATGCATTTTGCTTATTTGCACCTAAGCAAATGAATCAAATGCAAATAACTGTGTTAAATAAAAAGGATTACCGAAAATCCAAATGGAAGGGCGGTACCTCAACAGAGTTGTTTATTTACCCTCCTCAAGCAAGTTTCCAAGAAAGAAATTTCCAGTTACGTATTAGCAAGGCCAAAGTTAAACAACCCAATTCTACTTTTACAACGTTACCCAATTACCATCGTTTACTGCATCTGCTTAAGGGTACTTTTTTATTAAACCATACAAGTGTAGGAACAAATTTAGTATTACCTGGAGATACTATTTTATTTGAAGGTAGCTGGGAAACTCATTGCAAAGGAGTTGGTTCAGACTTTAACCTCATGTATAGCGGCAAGGGTAATGGAAATATAGTTAGCCATATTGTTTTAGCTGGCGATTACCTTAGTTTGCAAACAGCAGAATTGGGCCAACTTAATTTTATTTATCTGTTGGCAGGTGAGGTTAATTTGTTGCTTTGTAACCAAGAGTTTAAACTAAAGAAAAGCCACAGTTTAGTAGCTTTTGATCAAGAAATTTTAAGTTCTCTCATCATTGAGGCTGGTAAAGATACGCAGCTTATTCTTGTAAGTTATAGTGACCTTTAGTTATTAATGACGCATAAAGAAAAACTCATTGATACCTTAAGTGAGTATTTGCCACAAGCTTCACTTTCTTTATGTGCAGATATCATTATGCATTATCATTTGCATTTACATATTGAGGTGGAGCGAAAGGGGCGCTATGGAGATTACACGCCGCATACAGGCAAAAGCTCACGCATTTCTATCAATCACAATTTAAGCCCTTTCGAATTTTTAATCACTTTTGTGCATGAAGTAGCCCACCATACTACATTTTTAAAATATGGGCCGCGCCATGATGCCCATGGTGAGGAATGGAAGCAAGAATTTAAACGTTGTATGCGCCCATTTTTTGAGTTAGAGTTGTTTCCTTACGATTTAAAAGCAGCATTGGCCAAACACATGAATAATCCTAAGTATTCGCAAAGTGCCGATGTAAAATTGTTAGAAGTTTTGCGCAAATATGATCCTCGCAAAGCTGGGGTACTCACACTATCCAAAGTAGAGGATGGCACTATTTTTCGTATGAAAACAGATACCACTTGGATGACAAGAATTAAGAAATTAAGAACCTATGTGCTGTGCGAAAGTTTAGATGGAAAAAGGCGTTATCGTGTGCATGCCATGGTAGAAATAGTATTGCAGGATTAAAACTGAACTTCTAGTTCTAATTCTTTGCCACTCCTTAGTAGTTTCAATTTGCTTTTTGAACCCTTCTCCAGCTTACCTAAAGTTTGCATATAATCGTCCATAGATTGAATAGGGTAGGCATCTAGTTGAATGATAATATCGCCACGAATTACCCCTGCTACTGCGCCTGGTTTACCATCTGTAGTGCCATCTACCTTAACTCCTTTGCCTTCGTATAAATAATCTGGCATAATGCCTAAGGTAACTTTAAAACTGCCACTTCTAGATTGTGTTTCCTTAGTTTTGGTAAAAGCTAGTTTAGGCTGCTTGTCTAATTTTCCAACAATGGCATACATGTATTTTAGGATACTTAAAGTGCCTTTAAAATTAATCAATTCCCAATCATCGCTTGGCTTGTGGTAATCGGTATGTTGACCCGAGAAAAAATGCAAAACAGGTATTCCTAAATTATAGAAACTTGTGTGGTCACTCGCTCCAGTGCCACTTGGGTCGTACTTAATTTTTAAATTGGGTATTTCTATACTTGGCAAAATACTGTCCCAACGCGGTGAAGTGCCCGTTCCGCTTAAGCTCATCATGTTTTTGGTGGTATCTATTCTTCCAACCATATCCATATTCAACATATAGTTTACTTGGTTCAAACTTATAGTTGGATGCTCCACAAAATATCTCGAGCCTAAGAGTCCTTCTTCTTCTCCACTAAACGCAATAAATAAGTAGTTCTGATTTCTATAAGGTGATTTTTGAAGCAATTCTGCTATTTCCATCAAAGCTGCAGTGCCACTGGCATTGTCGTCTGCACCATTGTGAATTTGTGGCTTTTCATTTTGCCTTTTTCTATAAGTTGAACCTCCTAATTCATTGTAGCCTAAATGGTCGTAATGGGCACCAATTACAATGGTGTTTTTTGATTTATTATTGATGTATCCTATTACATTATGGCCTTGCATAGCAATGCTCATTGTATCTACCACAATTTTAGCTTTTGTATTCACAAAATTTATAGAATCTAAATTGGCCTCTTTACCTAAAAAATAAACAGGTACACTTTTGAAAGGTGCTTTCACCAAGGGTTTAAAATCTGGTTCAAGAATACTTGCATTTGTATTGATAACTATTACTCCAGCAGCACCTTTACTAATAGCTAAATCTACCTTTGCTTCTACAGTGGCATAAGTTCCAAATTTAGAATGCGGATTATCTAATTCTGGATGTCCCATTTTTACCACTACAATTTTACCTTTCACAGATTTAAGCAGCGCATAATCATTATGATTTAGTTCTGTTGCTTCTATACCATAACCAGCCCAAATACATTTTTCTTCTACCTGCCCTGGTTTAGAGAAAGGGAGTGGGTAATTGCGCGCTTGGTCAACCTTGTCAAATGATTTCTCGCCTAACTTATTGTTTAACTCTAACAAAGAGCTTTTTAGGGCTACTTTGTTTAAAGTAAAGGCTTGCACAAAGCCTTGTTCTCCTTTTGGCAATAGATTAATAGATTGAAAATTTTCTATAATAAATTCATAAGCTAATTTTTCGCCTCTGCTCCCAACCAATCGTCCCTCTAAATGGTCGTCTGCTAAGTAAGAAATATTATGTTCTAATGAGCGCAGTATTTCTTCTTCTGGTTTAGGTAAATTTTGGCCAAAAAGTGCTTGAACGCAAAGTAATGCGAGCGCAAAAAATTTAATGTGTATAGATTTCATAAACGAGTTTTAACAACATAAGACTAGCGAAGGTAGCAAATACCATTCTGATGACAATAGGTTTGGTTTTTTGTGCAACCCTAACCCCAAAAGGGGCAACTATAAAAGTGGAGGCAATAAGTGGCAACACAATAGGAAATACAATGTAACCTACCTGCCATTCGGTTATTTTTGTTTCGGGTTGATCCAATAAATTGTATATGCCCAAGATAAGCGCAAACAAAGGTATAACACCATTAGAGATAGAGGTTGCTTTTCTAATATTTAAACGCATTAAGTCTGTAAAAACAGGGGTCATTACTACGCCACCCCCCAAACCCGACATAGACGTTATAATTCCGGCACTAAAGCCAGTAAGGTTATAGTGCCAGGCTGGGCTTTCATTTTCTTGTAAATTGGCAATAGGTTTTTTGCCAAACATGCGCATAATAATCATTAGTAGCATAGCCGCAAAAACATAATTAAACAGGGGTTTAGAATACCAAGTTCCTGTTTTTATGAGTACTAAAGTTAACAGTGCAGAAAGCATTCCGGGTAGGGCGGTATTTAGTATTGCCTTAGGAAAGAAGTTTCCCATCTTGTATTGTTGGTAGCTACTTAGGCTACCCGAAAAAAAAATGGTAAAGAGAGAATTGGCCAATATTCCTTTTACAAGCATATCTCCTTGCATACCGGCTTTAGCTAAAAAATAATCGGCTACTGGTATGTAAACCATGCCTCCGCCAACGCCCAAAAAACCCGACATAAACGCGCCAATTGCACCGAAGCCAATGATGAGTAGATAATCGTAGTATTCCAAAGCTTACTTTTTAGCAGCTTGTGTCTGCAATATTTTTTGGTATTCGTTTTCTTTAGTCAAAATATTCAAAGCCGCTTTTATATCTTCATCACGCGAAAAAGCGGCTTCCATTCTGCCTTTTTGGAAATAATAGCGCTTGATAATTTCCTCTTCTAATAAACGTGTTATTTCAGTTTTATTTTTTTCAATGTCGGCTTGTTTATCATGCTTTAAGCTTTGTTTCATGGCTTCATAAGAAACCTTAATGGCATCAAAGTATTTTTCTTCTTCTGCACGCTTTTTTAACTCTTCTAGTTCCTTTTCTGTATTGGTGCTGTAATCTATATCTTTTTCGGAAACAAATTTTTTGAAGTCTTCAAATTCACTTGCACTTAAGGCGAAATTTTTAGCTTCACCAATACTTTCTTTTTTAAGACGATAGTTGGTAGCATAATCAAAAATAACTTGCTTACTAATTAGGGTCAACGCAATATTAGAATATGGGGTTAAAGAAACCTTAACATCTGGATCTATTCCACCACCATCATAAACGGTTCTACCACCTTTTGTTTTAAATGCTTTCTTTAGAGAATCTGCTACTGCACCAACACTGCCATCTTCATTTTTATGGCTATAGTCTAAAGCTTGTATGCATCTTCCGCTTGGGGTATAATATTTAGCGGTAGTAATTTTAATCTGTGTATTGTAGTTAAGTGGGCGCGTAGATTGAACCAAGCCTTTTCCAAAACTTCTTTGTCCAATAACTACCCCACGGTCTAAATCTTGGATGGTGCCAGAAACAATTTCTGAAGCAGAAGCAGAACCTCTGTTAACCAGCACTGCTACTGGAATAGTGGCATCTGCAGCGGCCATAGTAGTTTCATAATTTTTATTCCATTCACTAATTTTACCCTTAGTAAAAACTACTAATTGGGAAGGTGGTACAAATACGTTTACCACATTTACCGCCTCATTTAGCAATCCTCCAGGGTTTCCTCTTAGGTCGAGCACCACTTTTTTAATACCTTGCTTTTTTAAATCAATCAATGCCTCTCTAACTTCTTTTCCGGCATCTGGGGTAAATCCACTCAATTTAATGTAACCTGTTTCGGGATTAATTAGGCCGTAAAATGGAACATTTTTAACTTTAATTTCTTCACGCGTTATCGTTTTTGGTATATCTGTACCATTTCTACGAACAATTAATTTTACCTGACTACCAGGTTGGCCTTTTAGCAACTTGCTAATATCGCTGCTATTTTTTCCTTTAAGGTCTTTGCCTTCAATGTTAACAATTAAATCACCTGCGCGTAGGTCGGCTTTTTGCGCTGGGTAGCCTTCGTAGGGGTCGGTAATTACTGTATATTCATCCTTTTGCCCCACCATGGCGCCTATGCCTCCATATTGGCCAGTCATTTGATACCTAAAATCTTCGGCTTCTGCTTCACTAATGAAATTGGTATAAGGATCAAGCGTTTTAAGCATTTGGTCGATGGCCGTTTTATTTAGCTTGCCAGCATCTATATCATCTACATAATAGGTGTTAATTTCTCTGAACACAGAGGCATAGAGTTCAAGATTTTTAGAAAGTTCAAAATAATTATCTCCCACCTTAAAGGAAAGCGTTGCCAAGGAAACAACAATCAATAAATGGTACCAGCGCATTTTAGCTATAAACTTCTTCATGATGCCAAGATATATAATATCACAAATAACGCGGCAACCGTTTAAAAATTTTATCTTGAGTTCACTAAAATTGGCATTCTTTTTAGTGGGAAGGAGCAGGCTATAATTACTTCTTTAGTCAGAAATAACAAAATAGAAAATATGTTTATTTGGATAACCTCATTGGTATTAAAGTCATATATTTTAGGGAGGTTAGCATGATAGGTGAAAAGTCATGCTAACCTCCTTTAAACTTCTTAATCAAGGAAAGTATTTTCTGCTATAAAATAAGCTTCAACTTAAATAGTAGAATTTTCACCCCCTTCAATTATCCTTAAAACTGCAAATTGCCAATAAAATGAAATTGGGCTAAGACTATTTTATTCTACTCTTTTGCCGGTGCCGTAATAGATGTCTCTGAAATAAGTCATGCCTGACTTAACTAATAACTTATCACTTAATAAACTTGGTGTAATGGAGAAAGGTTCAGATACTGATGGTACGTTACCACCTATAAAACCTGTGCCAGCATTAGTGATTGTTACGCCAGAAATAGATTTAGTATTGGCATCATAAACTGAAGTTGCGGTTGCACCACCACCTGGGCCATTTGGAACTATTATAACTCTGGGCGCCCCTGCATAACCACTGCCTGGGTTTACAACTTTTATAGCGGCAATACCCCCATTATTAATTGTAACTGAAGCTTGAGCACCTGAGCCGGAGAAGAAACTAATATTTGGTGGAAATAAATATCCTGAGCCAGGATTGGTAATTGTAACTCCAGTAACACGTCCATTTGTAATGTTTGCGGTTCCAGTTGCCCCAGTTCCACCGCCCCCTGAAATTATTACCTCTGGGGCAAAATCATAGTTGTCTCCTTGATTAACAATGGTAACTCCTGTAAGCGATCTGCCCTTTGTGATAGCTTGGCCTGAAGCACCTGATCCAGATATTACCGTTATAGTAGGATTAGAAGTATAGCCAGAGCCTGCATTTAACAAGGTAATGCCAATAATTTGCCCTGTGGTGTTATCAATTTGTGCAGAAGCAGTTGCTCTTACACCTCCGCTCACACTTGGTTCAGAAAATACGAGAGTAGGCGCCCCTGTGTAGTTTGAACCTGTGTTTACAATGCTTACGGTTTGAACCGACTGCCCTGCAAGATTTGCCGAGGCACTTGCATTTATACCTCCCAAAGGAGCAGGGTCTATTACAACACTTGGAATGGATGTGTATCCAGAACCAACATTAGTGAGTGTAATTCCTGTAAGCCTACCATTGTTAATATTTGCAGTTGCTGTGGCATTAATCCCGCCTGGTAAATTGGGCGAGCTAATGGTAACATTTGGAACAGTTGTGTACCCAGTACCTGAATTAACCACTACAATTGATTTTAGGGCTGATCCACCCCCAATAGTTGCATTAATTTGTGCGCCAGAACCTGAAATTAAACTAATACTTGGTTCAGAAGTATACCCTGTGCCAGGAGATGTAAGGTTAATGGCTGTTACTATGCCCCCTGCTACAACTGCAACTGCGGCAGCACCACTTCCACCACCACCAGTTATTACTACCCTAGGAGCGGAAGCATAACCAGACCCTCCATTGGTTACATTGACCTTGTCTAATTCACCTGCACCCGATATGCTTGCAGAAGCCGAGGCGCCGCTACCAGTGACGAAAAATACTGTTGCGCCTCCTGCCAATGGTACCGGAGTAGGAGTTGCTGTGCTGCTTGAGCTAAATACTGTTCTAACGGTTACTTTTCTATTAAAACCAGATGCCCCTGAGTTTTCATAAAGGTCTTGATCTGCTACTAAATCAGGTGCATTTAACTTAAAGGGCAAGCCCGCAATACCTGCAGGCACAGTTATTGAGTAATTGCCATTGGCATCGGTGGTATCATAAAAAAATGCCTCATAAGCATATTGAACTATTTTGCCGTTATTGGAAGTAGTTGGTATAAGAATACCTGTCGAATTCAAATAATTTGATTTGAAACTAGGATCATCCACATCAATGGTAGCAACAATCTTTGTGTTTTGAGGGACAAGCTCTCTTGTTTCGTTTGTTAAGTTACTTTGATAGGTAACTCTTCCCTGGAGGCTTGCAGAGCTTGTAGGGTCTTCTTTCTTAAAAATAGAAACAAGATTTGCCAAGTCAATCTGTGTACCATTAGACTGCACCACAGAACCATTTGCAGATACAAGATAACTTAATGTGGTATACCCTGGCTTTTGTATATTCACAGCTACCAAACCTTTAAAGATTCCATTAAAGCTAACCATGCCCGTTGCGTTTGTTGTTTTTTGTAGCACTTTATCGCCTTGTGTAATAGTTACCAAGGCATCTTCAACCCAAGTTGGATTTGTTTTACCTAATCCAATCGCGTAATGGTTACCCGATATTACTATCACTGAATAAATCATATTTACCTTGTAATCGATTTCGTAATCTAAAGGTGTTTTTGCAGGCGGAGGAGTAGTGGTTGGAGTGCTTTCATCCTCTTTAAGTCCCTCCTCTTTTTTACAGGTAATTAATAGGAGTGATGCTAATAAAAATAGCAACAGTTTTAATTTAAGTTTAGATGTGTTCATTGTTTTTTTAATTTAGAAGCCTATACGTTTTTTTGGAATGCTATAGTTGAGGTAAAATTCTTTTTTTGGTGCACCAATAATATTTGTTAAACCGATTATGCATTCTGAACATATGGAAATTGTCAGTATTTGTTAACAGTTCTAACTGATGCCTGGGAAACTGAACATGTAATTGCAGAGATAAATAGTAAAATATATTTAACCATAAACATAATAAATTACTTTGCAAAGGAGAATCAAAAAGCTTAAAGCACTATACCCCAAAAGTGGTATTTTTATAACTGATAATGTGCTATAAATATTTTTATAATTACATAGAATGGGTATATTAGCATTAAAATAAAAGTAAGCGCTTTGATTATATTGTTGCATTTTTACTCAAACTTCAAAAAAATAAAAAGGAATGGAAAAATTTTTATTTCAGCTCTCGTTATTATTTTATTTGGAATAAGGTCTAACGCCAACTCCTTTCAAGATTCATCAATAAATATTGCAAATAAATGTTTCATAATTTTTGATGTAGATACCAGCAATTATAAAAACCCAGTTAAATATTACAATGATATAAAATGGAGTCGCCATACATTCGATCTATTCAGTATTAAAAGTCAACAATATCAAAACGAATTTATAATTAAGTATGAATTCACGCACCACGCAAATACGCCAAGAACGTACTTTCTTGAGGTAGAGAATACACTAATTGACAAAATATACTTTTATCACATTG
>JBIKKC010000051.1:0-12069 GCA_044360615.1 Bacteroidia bacterium
TCATCGTTTAATAATTTATGAAGGTCTTTATACCCCTTTTCATCCAAAATATCTTTATTGGGTTCTTTCATTAACAAGTGCTGGGCAAGTAATTTAATAGAAACCTCCTCTAAAGTTTCTCTAGATTTTACTGTAGTAATTAAGTTATCAAAAGCATTGTTAACTGCAAAATAATCTACCTTCTCGGAACCGTCATCTGTAATGTTATAACCAGAGGCCAAACCTGTGTAAACTGTAGCTGAAGATTGATACTCCTTGGGTACATTTCGTGTTAAATACAATACCACAAGGGCTACCATAGCTGGGAATAAAACCAACCACTTTAGCTTTCTAATGATAATTTTAAAAAAGACAATTAATGTCATTTAATATTTTATTTTTTTCGAAGTGTATTTAATTTAACGCCTACTAAAACTTCCAATTGGTAATAGAACATCATAAAATCTCTGCGCGACAACTCTAAATTTGATTCTGCTATAGCATGCAAATTTTTTATACGAGACAATTCGGAAGGATGAATCTTACCGCGCTTCATTTCGACATTGGAAATTTCTACAGTTAACCTTGCACTTTCTGCATCTTGATCCCTAATCTTCATTTGCTTTTGTGCATTGGTAAGGTTAAAGTAGGCCATAATAACGCGTTGCGCAACTTCTAATTCTCTTTCCTCCCTTTTCCATTTAGCCATGGTATATTCCGATCGCAACTGCTTCATTCTATTAGGCCTGCCAAACACCTCTGTTAAAGGAATAACAGCATTTATTCCAACCCTATAACCAACACCTAAACTATTATTTAAAACGGCTCCATTGTTGTCTAAGGAGTTTAAATTAGTTTGATCACCATAAGTATAATTTACGAATCCAGTAATTCCGTTCATCCATAAATAACGGGCATATTTAAGATTATACATTGCTTTTTCAATAGAAGCATCTTCAAACTTTAAGGATGGCGAATATCTTAATGCATAAGAAATTATAGTATCTATTGGCTGCAACTGTGTACTTAAATCTCTATTAAAATCAAACAAAACAGTATCCACAGGAATACTTGAATAAGGCACATATTTACCTCCATTCCACACTAAGCTATCGTTAGGCGTTTTTGTTTGAGCAATTAAAGAATTGCATGCAAAACATAAAACAAATAAAACAATGAAGTGAATAAAGATTTTCAATTTGTATGGTTTATCTACTACACAAATTTATTTTATTAATGCGGTAAACCCTTAACAGATACCCACAAGAGAAAAAGTAGTTTGTATGTTTATTTGTACATACTTTTTATCTTTGATTAAACCTTTTTAAATAAATAACATCTCAATAATACAAAATAAAAACAATATGAAAATGACTAATTATTTAAAGCAAACTTTGCTTCTTATTTTCTTAGTAACCTTTGCAAGTCCTATGTTATATGCTCAAGCCAATAGTTACCTCAACAAGGAGCAACAAGAGCAAATGAATGAAAAGAGAGATGCCTTAAAAGCTAAGTTAAATTTAAGTTCTGACCAATCCAAGAAGTTCGATGAAATTACAAAACAGAATAGAATGGAGGCCAAGGCTAAATTGGAAGCTTTGCCAGCAGATGCCAGTAAACAGGCAAGAAGAGAAATTATGCAATCTTCTGCTTTAAAGGCAGATGGTGAAATTATGGCGATCTTAACAAAAGACCAACAAAAAATTTATAAGGAAGAAAAAGAAACCATGAAAAAAGAAAGGCAAGAAAAAAATAAACAGAAAAAGGCAGGAAAAGGTAATTTTACCGCTGGATGAAGCTAAACGAAAGAACCGAATTTATTAAAGTAGAATCCCGCAGATTGGGCTTTAGCTCCTGCGGGATTTCTTGTGCTAGTTTTTTAGAAGATGAAGCTCCACGCTTAGAAAAATGGCTCAAAGAGGAAAGAAATGGGAAGATGCATTACATGGAAAACCACTTTGATAAACGCCTAGATCCTAGGTTATTGGTAGAGGGGGCAAAGTCGGTTGTAAGTCTTTTATTTAATTACCATAACCCACAAAAACCTCAAAATTCCGATGACTTTCGCATCTCCCAATACGCTTATGGAGAAGATTATCATGTAGTAGTAAAAGATAAACTCTATCTTCTTTTGCAAAGTATACAAGCTACCATTGGTGAAGTAAATGGACGCGCATTTGTAGATTCTGCGCCTGTTTTAGAAAAAGCTTGGGCCGTTAAATCTGGTTTGGGTTGGTTAGGTAAAAATGGAAATATTATCCATAAAAAAGCGGGTAGCTATTTCTTCTTGGCCGAATTAATAATAGATCTTGAACTCGCTTATGATTCGCCTGCTACCGATCATTGCGGCTCCTGCACAGCCTGTATGGATGCTTGTCCTACCCAAGCAATTTATCAACCACATCAAGTAGATGGTTCAAAATGTATTAGTTATTTAACCATAGAACTAAAAGAAAGTATTCCATCTAGTTTTAAAAACACCTATCAAAACTGGATATTTGGCTGTGATATTTGTATGGATGTTTGCCCTTGGAACAGATTTGCAAAACCTAATCAAGAACCGAGATTTCAACCCCATCCAGAATTATTAAGTATGAAAAACCAAGAATGGCAGGAGATAAGTGAAGAAACTTTCGGGAAACTTTTTGGCAAATCTGCGGTTAAAAGAACTCAATACAACGGTTTGAAAAGAAATATTGACTTTATATCAAATAAGAAATAATGAAGAACAGCTTTTTAGCTATTTGTTTTATGTGCAGTGGTTTCAACCTTATGGCGCAAAGCGGTAAAAAAGGATTTGAACCTAATTTTGGACTTGCCTTAAACGCAAATTTTCCAACTGTTACAATTAATAATTCTGATTTAGTTGGAAGAACCTTAGCAGGCTTTAGTATCTTTTACCAACGTCCACTTTCTCCCTATCATACCAATCGCTACTTTAATCGCTTAGATTATACTATTGAACCAGGCTTTATGAGCATGGGTGCTAGAAATGAAAATACAGACAAGCGTTATAAATCGAATTATATTGATTTAAGCTTAATGCTAAACTATATTCCAGATAGGATGTCGGAAGATATGCGCCTTTTTTGCGGTTTACGCCCCTCCTATTTAATGTATAGCGAAACGCAGATTATTGAAAATGGGAATTATAGAACACTTAGCACTGACCCAGAAAATTTAAACAAACAAGGAGATATAGACCTAGGATTAATTTTTGGAGTAAATGTGAGTCTTGGAAATATTGCCAGCGTAGAACTTAGATATGTGCAAAGTTTAACCAACAATATTACCACATCCCAATATTTTGGAAGACCAAGCGCCATTGAGGTTGCCGTTAAATTAAGTGGATTAAGTATTAAAGATAAGATTGTAAGTAACGAAATGGAAATTGTTTCGGAGCTTAGCAAAAGAAGCACAGGAACACTCTTAGTGATGCTTGAAACACCAGATGAAAAGTTAATTGAAAGCCTATTAAAGGATAAGAGAGATGCAGATGTAGACATGCTAAAAAATTTACAAGAACAAACCAATCGAATGGTTATTAAAGAATTTACCCAGCATTTTAAGTTTTGTGAGTTGGCTTTTTTTATGAATACAGATGCGCCTAAAGTAGCTAGAGGTGAACTTTCTGGAATATTTGTAGACGAACAATTAAAGCCAACTTCCGACCCATCAATAGATTCAAATAATTTCTTTATTGCCTCTTTTATAGAAGATGTATCTATGTATACACATAAGCCAGATTATGGTTTATATGTTTACGATAAATCATTTATGCAATTGGGCAAACCCTACAATGAATCACAAAATGCAATGGGTTTATTTGCAGGAGGAGATCCTGTAAATTATTTTAGAAGAGTTAAATCTGCAGGGTATTCTTCAGAAGAATATAGGAAAATAATAATTCGCTTTAACGATAGATTAGTTTATGGAAAAATTCCAACTAATTAATAGTTATTAAGCATCATCGGCATAATTAACATTAATACATCTTCATCGGCTTCTTGCACAGCAGGTAAAATAACGCCAGCGCGATTTGGCTGAGACATTTCTAATGAAATCATTGGGGCATCTATGTTATTTAACATTTCTAACAAATATTTAGAGTTGAACCCAATTTCCATATCCTCACCTTCGTAAACACAAGCCATTTTCTCTTGAGATTCGTTTTCAAAATCAATGTCCTCTGCACTAATGGTTAACTCGCTACCCGCAATCTTTAATCTAATTTGATGCGTTGTTTTATTTGAAGTAATAGATACACGCTTAACAGCCATTAAAAACTCACCTCTATCTAAACTAAGTTTATTGGGATTCTCGGCAGGAATTACCGCTCTGTAGTCAGGATACTTTTCGTCAATCAATCTACAGATTAAGCTTTGCTCACCGATTTGAAAATGCGCATTTTGACGGTTAAAAGTAACTTTAACAATAGTATCGTCTGTAGGCAAACAAGATTTTAATAAACTAAGTGCCTTTCTAGGGAGAATTAATGCATCTTCTGAACCAGGTTTAACATCATTTCTTGTAAAACGAACCAAACGATTTGCATCAGTTGCTACAAATGTTACATTGTTCTTAAACAACTGAAGGTAAACGCCAGTTAAATTTAGACGAAGTTCATCGGTGCTAGCCGCAAATGAAGATTTAGCAATTGCTTTCTGCAAAATTTTTGCACCAATCTCAAAAGTGCTGCCTTCTGCTATTTCTGGAGTTTTAGGAAACTCATCTCCTCTTTGGGCAGTTAACTTAAATCTACCACTTTCGTATTTAATTTCAACGGTACCTTTTTCTTCGTTAATAGAAAATGCAAGTGGCTGGTCGGCCAAAGTTTTTAACAATTCCATAGTAGTTTTACTAGGAATAGCAATGGATACATTTTCTTTTGAATCCACCTTGATACTTGTATTCATGGTGGTTTCTAAATCTGTAGAATGTATGGTTAGGAGGCCATCCTTTATATCGAATAAAAAATTATTAAGAATAGGAATAATTGGCTTGGCCACTACAACCCCATCAATATAACTGAGTTGGCGCAGTAACACACTGCTGTTCACTATAAACTTCATAATATATATTACTTTTTAATACGGTTAAGAAACAAAAAATAGCTTCATTCTCTTGCAAACAAAAATAAACTTGACAAGCTAAGACCCCAAAACAAGTTATGCACACATTTTACCTTATTCCCCCTCATCTCTGCCTAACATTTTAGTCGGCAATTGTTTACTTAAAGAATCCAATTCAGCCTTCAACAAGGTTGTTTCTTGCCAATCTTCGATGTTGGGTTGCCCTGCATCTACCCAAGCTGTATACCAAAAGCTAGCAACAGAAAGTATGGCTGCTTGCAAACGAGCTTCTATCATTCCCTCCAACTTTTGATGGTAGGCTTCGGAAATAGCAACAGAATAAACTCTAACCTGCTGATTATTTTTAAGTAAATAACTAAATTTATCTGCTTCGGGAATGCTCGCTTGAACCTCTTTTTCAAAATTAAAAACTTTAGGTAAGCAGGCAAAACTCTCTTCAACAGCTTTCCATGCAGAACCTAAGGGTTCATGAAGGTAACTGGCCATGCCAACAAAAAAATCATATTGTTGAAAGAATAACTCTGGCAAACGAGTTTCAAAAAAACCATGTATCCCATGTTGCCCGCTCAATTGACCATTATAATTTTCTGTGCTATGCAAAGGCACATGCGCATCACCCACATAATGTCCCAGTTCAGCAGAAAGTTTTAATACCCTAGGCACATCATGCTTAGAAAAGGCTTCTGTTAATTGCCGTAACATCCATTGAATATTCCAAGGCACTAATCCATAAGCATGAATAGTGTCTTTGGAGTATTTTTCGCAAGCATCTTGATATTTTCTAGGCATGGTATCAAAGGGCAATACCTGTTCAAAGTGATCCATATCCATAAAATGTTTCACTCCTTCGCCTTCTATCAAATACCTTCGTTTATCAGGGTCTACGGCGTGCTCTGTTAAATATTCTATATGCCTTTTATAAAAGCCAAATAACTCTGGTGGCAATGCAAATACGGCATGGCGGTTAATTTGCTGATGGGCATAAAATCCCCATGCAAAACAAGTTGTACTTCCCAAAATTGTAAAATAAAACAAACATATCCAACCCAATAGGTGCTTTAAAAATTTCATAGCAACAAGTTAAGAATCCTAAATGTTTACTACCAAACAAACAGGCTAACTCAATTACTACAAATAGGATAAATGTTCATGAAAAAAAAATCAGAGATAAATAATAATTTAGGTAATTATCTAATCTCTGATTCTTAGTACCCGGGATCGGGGTCGAACCGATACAACCGTGAAGTTACTGGTGTTTGAGACCAGCGCGTCTACCAATTCCGCCACCCGGGCATTTCCTATGTCTTCCAACATGGGGGTGCAAATATAAAAACTTTCGTATGCCGAGCAAATTTTTTATTCTACTACCAACTCGTCTGCAAATAACCATGCTTCTTCTCCTTCGCCAGCATGGCCTTGCGGACAAACACCCACATTTTTAGCAATTACTTTTATAAACTTAACTTCTTGTTTTTTGATGGCACATGAAAACGTTTTACTAAATTGTCCATTGGTATTGGGTGCTAAATCATTAGTAACAAGGATAGGTTCAGACCAAGTAATACCATCTCTTGAAACAGAAAAGCTTACAGTGGTTGGAGCAAATACCCATGCACGGTAAAAATGTAAAAAGCTTATCCCAATTGAGCTTACAGTTTTAAAATCGCTTAACTCTGCCGTAAAACTTAAGTCTTTACCTAGAAAGCCTATCCAATTTGGCCTTGTAGCTAGATTGCCCTTAATCCCATTTACCAGCGTACTCTCTCCCTCTCCTTGGTATCTGTTACTTGGTGCTTGCACATATTTAATTTTTGCTCCAATAGCCTTATGTTTTACAAATTCTTGTTGGGATGGTAATAAACTCAAAACCTGATTGTTTCTTACCAAAATGGCTTGAACCAACATGGAGGTATCCACTAAAATGGTATCCATATATAATTTACTTTGCAATCCAGGCTTTTCTCCGTTAGTGGTATATCTTATTTCTGCTCCATAAATATCAGAAATTAAGTTAACCTTTAATTGATTATTTACCATAACGGGTGAAATAGAAACCTTTGTATTGCCTTTAGAAAATTGATACCCTTGTCTTTCCCAGTTTAACATGTGCGTTTCTACTCTTTTACTAAAATCTTCCCAATTTCTTTGGGTAGGATCAGACCATAAAACCTCAGCCATAGCGGGCATACGAGGTAAAATCATATACTCTACTTGGTTAAAGCCGGTCATGTATTCTGTCCAAACATTACCTTGAGCACCCAATACCAAATGCTTTAAAGAATCCCCTAAATCGGCTGGTACAGGTTCGTAATCATATACTTTTTTTAGCGGGTTGAACCCACCAAATGCTTTAGGCTCCGACTCTGGGTCGCCTTGGTAATGATCAAAATAGCAAGGCACACCAGGCGTCATAATTACTTGATGCCCCATTTTAGCAGCATCTATACCACCTTGTTCCCCACGCCAGCTCATCACAACAGCATTAGGCGCAAGTCCACCTTCCAGAATTTCATCCCATCCCACCATTTGCTTATTTTTTGCCTTAAGAAAATTACCAATTTGTTTAATGAACCAGCTTTGTAATTCTTCTTCATTACGGAGTTTATTGTTTTTCATACGTAACTGGCAAGCAGAACAAGCCTTCCAAGGTTTTTTATCTACTTCATCACCACCAATATGCAAATAGGCAGAGGGAAACAACTCAATAACTTCACTTAAAACATCCTTTAAAAAAGTGAAAGTGGAATCATTACCGGCACAGAAATTTGAGCTTATGGTTGCATAGTCTCCACCAACCATAGGCAATTGGGCTTTTTTAGAACAACAAAATTGTGGGTAAGCTGCTATGGCCGCTGCACTATGCCCAGGCATTTCAATTTCTGGAACAACTTGAATTTGCCTTGCAGCTGCATAAGCCACAATTTCTTTTATCTCTTCTTGGGTATAATAACCACCATAAGTTGGCATTTCTTGAGCCAAGGCAGCAGGTCTATCATTAAAGTTATAACCTCTTCTATCTACCCTAAAGCCCCCAATTTGCGTTAACAAAGGATATTTTTTTATCTCTATGCGCCATCCTTGGTCGTCTGTTAAATGCCAATGAAAGGTATTCATCTTATACATTGCCATAAGGTTTATATAAGATTTAACCTGAGAAACCGTACTAAAATGCCTGCTTACATCTAAATGCATGCCACGCCAAGTAAAACGAGATGCATCATAAATAGTTATTGATGGAATTTTAATTGGCGCATGCGAACGAACCGGAGGCATTAATTGTTTAAGACTTTGTATTGCATAAAAAGCACCCTTTGCTGTTGCAGCACTAATTGAAATATGGTGCACATTTACTACTAATTCATAGGCATCATTTCCTTTAACTAAATTAGAACCAATTTGTACATGTATATAATTTTGTTTGGCCTTACCTTTCTTGAGAGGATATCCACTCAAGTTTTCAAACTCCTCCTGAAATAGCTCAATGATTGTTTTAAGGCTATCGTTACGACCATTAACGATTAATTTAGTTTGCTTGTTAAATTCAAAGGCAGGCCCATTTTGATAATTCAAAAAGATTGGCTTAGGAATAATTGCTACTTGAGCCAATAAAGAAGTGACCAATAGCATGCAAAGAAGTGTAAAGCGTATTTTTTTCACGGGCGAAATCTCGGAACTTTTTGGGAATAAAACATAAAAAAAGCTCCGAAAAATCGGAGCTTTAAAAAGTGGTCTCGACAGGATTCAAACCTGTAACCTTCTGATCCGTAGTCAGATGCTCTATTCAGTTGAGCTACGAAACCATGTTTAATGGGCTGCAAATATAACTCTTCTAGCTAATAACACAAATGGGACTGCAAAAAAATGCAATCCCATTCAAAATAAATTCTAAGCGCTTAGTTTAAAGAAGCTAAAGTTTCGTTAATTGCGGTAAAGTTTGGCAAATCTCCAGCACTTTCTAAAACCTCAGCATAACGAATAACGCCATCTTTATCTACCACGAAGGCCGCACGTTTACTAACACCTTTCAATCCTAAAATCCAATTTTCATAAATTGCACCATAAGCTGTAGATGCTTCTTTGTTAAAATCTGATAACAACCTAAAGTTAAGGTTTTGATCTTCTTTAAATTTAGCTAAAGTAAAAGGTAGATCAACAGAAATGGCTACAACATCTGTGGTATCATTATGGTAAAGATTAATGCCATCTCTTACGGTGCATAGCTGTGTGGTGCAAACCCCTGTGAAGGAAGCTGGAAAAAAGTGAATGATTAAGTTCTTGCCAGCGTATTCGCTTAAGTTAACTTCTTTCTTGTCTGAATCTACCAGTTTAAAGTCTGGTGCTTTTGTTCCAATTGTTAGTGACATATATAATAGTGTTAAGTTAAAAGTTAAGAGTTAAGAGTTAAGAGTTAAGAGTTAAGAGTTAAAAATTATGGATTTAGAATTCAATTTTATAAACATTTAATAAGGTTTAAAGTTTTAAGGAATTATTCTTCGGATGGTTCTTAACTTGTGAGAATGACTTCCTTTTTTTTCATTGAAAATACCATAACTATCTAATATGTCGATTCTAACTTTACCAGAAGCATGAATAATTTCACCATTTTCTAAAATCATTCCTACATGGGTAATTTTCCCCTCTTCATTATCAAAAAAAGCGAGGTCACCCATTTTTGCTTCGTTCAAAAATGCCACATCAGCGCCTAATAAAGCTTGTTGCCAAGCATCTCGATGAAGTTGCACACCACCTAATTTATAGAGCAATTGGGTAAAACCAGAACAATCTATACCAAAAAGAGTTCGGCCACCCCACAAATAGGGTGCATTAATAAAATTAAGCGCGAACTCCTTCATTTCATAAAAAGTAAAAAAACCTTGCTTAGAAGCATCAATCTGAGCCTTATACTGGCTATTGTTAATTTGAAAGGTTATTTGATTTCCTTCAATTTTTGGTTTTTGTAGTTGGCTGCCTGGCAATAAAAACACCCTTTCTTTGGTATTTTCAATAGAAGCTTCCAAATAGGGAAAATCTTTTACCAAATAAGGTATCCCAGCATCTTGGTCCCAATCTGTATGTTGTAATTCATTAATCCAACCTTGGTAGGCCTCAAAGGAGCTTTCTATTTTGAGCCACTCTCCTTGTTTATCGGTAACAAAATAAGTTTCTCCAAAAAGTAATTGCGTTACCATTTCCTCCTTGGAACTAGGATTTGCCCTAACAGGGACAAGGCTTAATTTACAAATTCCGTGGCGCTGATTTAAATACATTGGTGCAATTTACAGTTTTTTTTGTATAGTTGTGGCGAATTTATCCATATGGCAAACAATATTGATTTAACCTATTTACAAGAAATATCTGGTGGAGACACTAGCTTTATTAAGGAAATGTTAGAATTATATATTAACACCACTGCTCAAGAGGTGGCGTTGTTTAAAAATCTGATTCAAAACCAAGATTACGAGGGTATTAATCATTTAGCCCACAAAATGAAGGCACCCATTCAAATGTTAGGCGCAAACGAATTATTTAATCTTGTAAGAACTGTTGAAATTAATAGTAAAAAAGGTATTGAATTGAATCTTTTGCCTGAGCAAATTAGCAAAATAGAGCAATTGGTTACTGATTCTATTGATGAAATTCAAGCAATTTTAAAAACACTATAGTTTTTTGCTAACCTAACATCTTCTGTTTTGGCATTTAGAGACACTAAGAGTAAAATTATTATTAAAACGCCTGAACAAATCGAAGGTATTAGGGAAAGTTCTATACTGGCAGCTAAAACCTTAAAAGCGGTAGAACCCTTTATCAAACCTGGGGTAAATACAGATTACTTAAACTCAATTTGTGCTCAGTTTATTAAAGATAATGGAGCTATTTCTGCCACCTTGGGTTATCACGGCTATACCAAAGAAACCTGTATTTCTGTAAATGATGTAATTTGCCATGGCATACCTGGCAAGCTAGAATTACGAGATGGGGATATTGTTAACATTGATGTTACAACTATTTTTAAAGGTTATTTTGGCGATACCTCAAAAATGTTTTTAGTAGGTGATGTTTCAGACCATGCAAAAAAATTAGTAAAAGTAACTAAAGAATGCTTAAGCATTGGTATTCAGCAATGTAAAGCAGGAACTCACCTTAACAATATTGGCTTTTATATTAATGCCCACGCCATTTCGCATGGGTATAGCACTGTTTATGAATTTTGCGGACATGGTGTTGGTTTGCGTTTTCATGAAGAACCAGAAGTTTGTCATATAGCCGATAAAGGAACTGGGCCAATACTGGAGCCAGGCATGACCTTTACCATAGAACCCATGATAAATGCAGGTAAAGCCAGAGCTAAAATTGACAGGAAAGATGGCTGGACAGCCAGAACAATAGACGGAAGATTATCGGCTCAATTTGAACATACCATTTGTATTACCAAATCAGACCCATTTGTTTTAACTGATATTGATAACGAATTTCCTAAACCCCAAGAGATTTTTTAAAATGAAATATTTTAACTCAAAAAAGAATTTTTTAGCGATTGAAGAGGAAGCATTGTTTGCTTATGCGTCTTCAAAGTATGTAATTCAATCTGCCCCATACGAATATACCTCATCCTATATTTCTGGTTCTAATAAAGGTCCAGGAGCCATCATTAAAGCTTCCCAATTTGTTGAGTTATACGATGAAGAGTTGGATCAAGAAAGCTATAAAAAAGGCGGCATTTGTACCTTAGCACCAATGGATTTTAAGGGCCGTACAGATGAAAAAGCCGTAAAACACATAGAAAAAAACACCTTAAAACTACTTGCAGATAATAAGTTCCCTGTAACCCTTGGAGCAGAACATACCATTACTTTTGGTACTGTTAGAGCTGTGAAACAATTTTACCCTAACGTGCATGTATTACAATTGGATGCACACAGCGATTTAAGACAAGCTTACCATGGAAATCCATACTCTCATGCCTCAGTTATGGCTCGGGTTCACGACCTTGAAGTTC
>JBIKKC010000227.1:0-3884 GCA_044360615.1 Bacteroidia bacterium
TTGCTGAACCTAATGAGGATTACAAACCAAATGCACCGCGTATAGAAACTATCATTATTGATAAAGAATTTATTGGTGCAGTAATTGGGCCTGGTGGTAAAATTATTCAAGGTATACAAAAAGAATCTGGTGCTGTAATTTCTATCACAGAAGTTGGTAACACAGGTGTAGTTGAGATTGCTTCTAACGATGGAGATAGCATGCGCAAAGCAGTGGCAATGGTTAAGGCAATTGTGGCCGTACCAGAAGTTGGCGCAGAGTATGAAGGTAAGGTGAAATCTATTGTAGACTTTGGTGCTTTTGTAGAAATAATGCCAGGTAAAGATGGTTTATTACACATTAGTGAAATTGGCTGGAGCAGATTGGCCACCATGGAAGGTGTGATGAATGTAGGTGATATTATTAAGGTAAAGTTAATTGAGGTTGATCCAAAAACAGGTAAGCTTAAATTAAGCCGCAAAGTTTTATTGCCAAAGCCAGAAGGTTATGTTGAACCGGCCCCAAGAGAAAACAGACCTCCTAGAGAGGGAAATCGCGATGGTAGCAACAGAGACAGAGGTCCAAGAGATGGTAACCGTGATAGAGGTCCAAGACCACCACGCAGCCATGAAGGTGGATCTAACGAAGGTTAATACTTTTTAAGCTATAAATTAAAGCGACTCATGATTGGGTCGCTTTTTTTATGTTGCCCTCAAGCTTGCACTTTACAATAAATTTTTAGTTAATAGCCTTTTAATTATTTTGCAGCATGAAAAGACTTGGAAACATTGCTGTAATTGGAGGAGGAAGTTGGGCAACTGCTTTGGTGAAAATTTTAAGCGAGCACAAAGCTTTACCAAATACGCAAATTCAAAAGTTGCAATGGTGGGTTAGAACCGAAGAAAAGGCTGAATATATTAGGACTAAACTCCATAATCCAGATTATATTAGCGCTATTGAAATACATCCAGAATTGGTAGAAGTTAGTGCCAATATAGAAGCTGTGGTGAGTAGTGCAGATGCTTTGCTTATAGCAATACCTGCTGCTTTTTTAGAAAAATCTATTGGTGCTCTTCCTAAGGAACTTTTTAAGGATAAAGTGATAATTTCTGCAATTAAAGGTTTAGTGCCAAGTACCAAGCAAATTGTGGGCGATTATTTTATAGATGTTTATGGTACCTCTCCTAAAGATGTATTGGTTATTTCTGGCCCATGCCATGCAGAAGAAGTGGCAAACGAGAAATTATCTTACCTTACCATTGCGGGTTTGAACCAAGATTTAGCTAGGCATTTTGCACAATTATTAAGTTGCGCGTATATACGTTCACTTGTTTCTGCTGATGTGCGTGGCACAGAGTATGGTGCTGTGCTAAAAAATATTTATGCAGTTGCTGCTGGTATTTGTCACGGCTTAGGTTATGGAGATAATTTTCAAGCCGTATTAATGAGTAATAGCATACGTGAGATGAAACGCTTCTTGCGGAATTTAACCGATACCGATAGAAAAATTAACCACAGCGCCTACTTAGGAGATTTGCTTGTAACAGGTTACTCGGTGCATAGTAGAAATAGAACTTTTGGCAATATGATAGGCAAAGGTTATACGGTTCAAGCCGCCCAATTAGAGATGAAAATGATTGCAGAAGGATATTATGCCACAGCAACTATTCATGATCTTAATGAGAAGCTTCAAATTAAGATGCCAATTATGGATACTATACACCAGATTTTATATGAAGGAAAATCTGCCAAGAAGGCTATAGAAAAGTTAACAGAAAAGTTGGTTTAGATATAGTTTAGGGTTAAGGTAGGTTTCTTACCACTTCAAAAGGTAATTCAATTCTTTCGCCGAGTTCATCTTCTAAAATAAGCAAGTGTTTGCCTGCCTCAGGGCTAAGTGCTAATTTATGAAACTCTTGAGTGGTGCCAATAAATTTACCATCTAAATGCCAATAAATTTTAGTCTCTTTATTTCTATGTGCTACTTCAAAAACTGCCTTTCCTTCTTCACCATCTAATTCCTTAGGGATATAAATAGAGCTTAATCTTTTGGGATAAATTAACTCCATCATAGGTGCTAAATTGTTTCCTTCACAACCTGGTTTCCATGGAGGGAGTTTAGCATAAGAAGCATCTTTACTTTTATAATACCATTCCATAGAAGGGGGCAAAACAAACCAAGATTGGTGTATCATATTTGCTGTTGCTTCACAATCGCTGCTTACTCTATACTTTCTTGATTTATCTAAATGTATCCATTGATGATAGCTGCAAATATCTTGTGGCATGCGACTTTTAACTATCCATTGGGTATCTGTTTGTAGGCAAATTTCACTTGCTTTATTGCCGCTCTTTGTGCAAATAATTTCTTGTTGCATATTATCATAAGGCTGGTTGAACCAATTGCTGCGAGGCACTAATTTTATTAAGTCGAATAGGATGGGTGCTGCGGCGCTTACGCCTGTTAGGCCGGGTCTTCCTTCTCCATCTGCATTGCCCACCCAAACACAAACCAAGTACCTTGAAGTTAAGCCAATGGCCCAGGCATCCCTAAACCCAAAACTAGTACCTGTTTTCCAAGCAACTCTTCTGCTAGAAATATACTGACTCCAATTTTGTTCATCACCTGGCCTAACTAAATCTTGCATGGCCTCAAAGGTTTGCCATATAGCGCCTGCATTAAGAGGTGGAGTATATTCTGAGGCGGCTTGCAAGGATGTTTGTATTTGTTTGCCTGCTGCAATAAGTTTAGGTGCTGCCAAATCTTTTGGGTTGTACTTACCACTAAGCATTCCGAAGTGGTTGAGCATACGTGCTAGGCTGGCATATGCACCACTTATTTCCCACATGCTATTTTCGCCACCTCCTAAAATGAGAGATAACCCATAATGTGAGGCTCCTTTATCCAAAGATTTTATACCCAACTGTTTCAAAAGAAAATAAAATCTTTCGGTTCTATACTGTTGCAACATTCTAACAGCAGGCACATTTAATGACCTTGCTAAGGCCTCATTGGCATGCACTGCACCATCGTATTGTAAGTCGAAATTTTGTGGCATATAGCCTGCTACTTGTGTGGGTATATCTGCAAGTAGGGTACTTGGTAATAGCAAACCGTCTTGCAACATGGCTGCATAAAGTAAGGGTTTTAAAGTGCTTCCTGGGCTTCTGCGCGCAGGAATCATATCTACATAACTCTCTACTTCTGGTTCTTTTGGGTGAAATACATTTCCAACATACGCAAGTACTTCGTTTTTCTCAATATCTAAAATTAAGGCAGCAGCATTGTTAACTCCATTTCCTTTTAATTGTTGGTGGTGCCTTTCTAATATATCAGTGGTTTGTACTTGTAACTCTCTATCGAGGGTAGTGGAAACTAGCGCTTGTTTGGGCAATAAGCCAAGTTTACCCTCCCATAAACTATTCACTAGGTTTGGTGCAAAATTGGGTAAGGGCAAAGGCTTTTGTGGAATCGGTTCAAGCAGCGCTAATTGATAAGTTTCTAAATCTAGTATGCCTTCTTTATGCAACTGAGTTAAGAGTTTATTGCGTTTGGTTAAAAGAAGTAATCTGTTTTTATCTGGTCTTACCAAAGAAGGGCTATTGGGTAGCACAGCTAAACTTGCAACCTCGCCCCAGCTTAATTGTGAAGCATCTCTTCCAAAATAGCGCCAAGACGCAGCTTGCAAACCAACAACGTTACCACCAAATGGTGCATGACCTGCATAAAGTTGTAGTATTTCCTTTTTTGTATGGCGTAATTCTAAGCGCAAAGCCAACACAATTTCAATAATTTTTTCACCAATGGTTCTTGCTTTATTTCTATGCAATCGAATTACTTGCATACTAATGGTGCTTCCACCACTTACTACAGATTTGTATTTTAGGTTTAAGTAAATGGCACG
>JBIKKC010000228.1:0-3842 GCA_044360615.1 Bacteroidia bacterium
TTTGCACAAATCAATGCAGAACGCTATAATTCTTACTTGTTTAGTGAGTCGGCTCAAAATGCATTACGTGTTGAACCTATAGCCCCACAATACTCAGAAAACAGCAAAGTTGTAGATGGAAGAGAAGTGCTAGTAGCTTACTTCGACCAGCTATTAAGCAAAGACCCTCGTGTATTTGCCTTTGGTGAAGATGTTGGAAAAATTGGAGATGTAAACCAAGGATTTGCTGGCTTGCAAGAAAAGCATGGAGAAGGCCGCGTATTTGATACTGGTATTAGAGAATTAACCATTATTGGCCAAGGCATTGGTGCAGCCATGCGTGGCTTAAGACCCATTGCAGAAATACAATACCTCGACTATTTATTGTATGGCTTACAACCCTTAAGCGATGATGTGGCTACCTTACAATATAGAACCAAAGGCGGACAAAAAGCACCTCTAATTGTGCGTACCCGTGGCCATAGATTAGAAGGCATTTGGCATTCTGGTTCGCCTATTGGTATGATATTAAATTCGCTTAGAGGAATGCATGTACTTTCTCCGCGAAACATGGTGCAAGCCGCTGGTTTATACCAAACCCTTATGCTTAGCGATGAGCCAGCACTAATGATTGAATGCTTAAATGGGTATCGCTTAAAAGAAAAAATGCCAGATAACTTAGGCGCTTACACCGTTCCCATTGGAGTGCCCGAAATTTTAGAAGAAGGAACAGATGTAACCCTAGTTTCTTATGGCTCAACCCTTAGAGTAGTGCAAGATGCCATGGGTATGTTAAAAGAAGTGGGCATTAGTGTGGAGCTAATAGACCCACAAACCTTATTGCCATTTGATATAAACCATCTCATTGTAAAGTCGCTACAAAAAACCAATAAATTGGTGGTGGTAGATGAAGATGTACCCGGAGGTGCAAGTGCCTTTATATTGCAACAAATTTTAGAAAACCAGAACGGCTATCATTACCTAGATGCCAAACCCCTAACCATAACTGCAAAAGCGCATCGCCCGCCGTATGGCACAGATGGCGATTATTTTAGCAAACCTAATGCAGAAGAAATTTACGACCGCATTTTTGCCTTAATGCAGGAGTATAATCCTACTCGGTTTTAAATTTTTAAATACACGTCCTTGGCGAAAGTTTGGGAAGGGACGGGGGATGGAGGATGGCTGTTAGGCTGTTATTAAACTCAGTTTTACTATTCAATTCTTCTTTGGTTTCCCCAAAAGTGTAATTGCTTAAAAGCAACAGATAAAGAATTAGGTAAAGTTTTTTCATGGCTATTTTTTTTCTACTAATTCCCACGTGTGCCCAATTCCTTCTATTTTAATAAATTCATTTTCAGCATTCATTATAAACCTACCTAGTTTTCCTTCCCCAAAATTACTAACCACAAATGCGTTTGTATAGAGCCTTCCTTGAACATAAATGGAGTCAATTGAGTAGGCTTTACCTATTCTTTTGTTATTTACGTCTGCCTGGGCACTAATTTGGGCAAAATTGTTCTGCAAATTTACATCCCATGAGAAAGGAGATCTTTGAAATGGTTTATAAATAAGTTCTACTAACAATTGCCGCTCATCGTTTCCTCTAAACCAAAGCCAAGTATGCTCTAATTTAAAGGTTTTAGGGCACTCATCGTCTAAACCTACTGTTTTTACCGTATCCCAATCAATAACATAGCCTTCACCATATAGTGTAAAAGTATCTTGCCTGGCAGAGTCATAAAACACAAGGGTTTCATTGCCTTTATAAGGCAAACAGGCTTTAACATAAGGATTAAACGGTCTTTCTTGTATTTTATCTTCATTGGGGCAAGGGCCATCCCCTTTGCATCCATTAAATGTAAAATAAAGAAATAAAATAAAAATAGGTGAAAGGTTTATAGGTATTTTCATGGTGTTGAGCAATTTTGAAATGATTCATATATTCGAATTTTAGAAAGATTGACAGCAATTCAAAAATAAGTTTTTGCAACTCAATAATATAAGTGCAATAGTAAAAATAGCATTACAAACACATTTCTTTTTGCCAAAGGGGCTATAAATTGAGAAAATATCATCCTTACATACAAAGCCTCTCGATTACACTTGGGGACCGCCTCTCGATTACACTCGAGGACCAGAGCCCATTATGTTTACATAAGGGACTGGGAGAAAAGAGGGCGCGAAGCGCCCTCTTTTTCCCCAGTCCATACCTTTTGCGCGCAGCAACTCGGACCTTGAGCGCAGTCGAAAGGTTTTACATTTATCACCAAACATCCTTTATTTAAAACCAATTGAACAATCATCCTTCTCCCCAAATCCTATTAAGAATATGTTAACGGGCTTGTTAATTTAAGGGCTATTCTTAAATTGCCACCTTATTAGAAATGGGAAGAAAATTATTTAAATTTCTTAGCCTTTGGGCGCTGGCCTTGGTTTGTTTATCTAACCAAAATCTGTATGCCCAAAATACGGCTGCCATTAGCGGGCAGGTAATAGACAAAAAAGACAAATCTGAATTAATTGGGGTTACTATTTTAATTAAAGGAACCTCTTTTGGAACCACCACCAATGTAGATGGAAAATTCTCCATCAAGGGAATTAAACCAGGTACTTATAGCATAGAAATCTCCTATATTGGGTATAAAAAAATACTGCAAACCGACATTAAACTGAAAGCTGGAGAAACCAGAGATTTAGGTATTTTTAGTTTGTCAGAGGCAAGTGCAAATATGGATGAGGTTGTTATTCTAGGTAAAAAACCCCTGATAGATATTGAGAAAGGCCAAAGTATCAATACCATTTCACAAGAAAATATTGAACTAGCTCCTGCGCGTCAGTTGCAAAAAATGATCAATACCCAACCAGGGGTAATTCAATCTCCTGCGGGTGTTAGTATTAGAGGTAGCCGTACCTACGAAACGGGAACTTATATTGATGGGGTTTCTGTTACCGACCCTATGGCGGGCACAGGTTTTGGATTGGATATTGGTGCCAATGCTATAGGAGAAATTGAAATTACCACAGGGGGTGTTGGCGCAGAAATTGGCGATGCCACTGCAGGTGTAGTAAGCACTAGAACTAGAACTGCCGGGAACAAATTAGATATTGGCGCAAGTTATAAGCGTGATAATTTTAGGTTCAACCAAGATTGGGTTAGTACTTGGAATAGCCAAGTAGCAGAATTAAACATTGGTAGCCCCATTTTTAAAAAAGCGCTCGATAATAGGTTGAAAGTAAACATGGCTTTTAGAGCCAGCTTTACCGATGAATTTTACCGCAATCCTGCTAGCCAAGTTAGTTCTTCATTGGTTAAAGAACATGGCATGAACCCAACTGCTTGGGCCCCTTTCCAAGACAACCGTTGGAGTGGCTTCTTTAAACTAAGTTATGATTTTAAGAAAGGCAAAATTTTAACAGGAACCATGTTAAGAAGTCTTACCATTAACCAAGACATTAACATGCTTCGTATTTTTGGCAATGATGTTCCTTTTCAACCTGGCTATCAATATAATTTTAGTCAGCAAATGAACAATGCCAATACCTTTACGCATGAGGCATACATGCAGATGCTAAACTTTAAGCATTCTGTAAATAAACGTTTAAGTTACAACGCTTCTGTATCTAGATTCTTGGTTCAATTGAGAGCAGATGCCAATGGCAGACCTTGGCGCCCAACGAATGTAGATCAAGTGTTTGACCCAAATTCTATCAATGAGTTTCCAGTGGAAATTTTCCCTCCCACCGCTAACGATAGTGTGGTTTATGTTAATCCACCATCTGGCTTCTTTAACAACAATGGTATAGCCACCTTATGGCACCACCATTATTTGGAAGAATATGTGGCCAAAGCAACTGGAAAT
>JBIKKC010000052.1:0-11882 GCA_044360615.1 Bacteroidia bacterium
TAGTATGCGAGCAGAAAATAATTGGTAAAGGGCATAACTTAACAGAAAGATTAAAGGATGTAACTGCCCATGCCGAGATGCAAGCCATAACTGCCGCTGCCAACCATTTAGGTGCAAAATACTTAACAGATTGCACCTTATATGTAACACTAGAGCCCTGCATCATGTGTGCTGGAGCAATTTTTTGGGCCCAATTTGGAAAAGTGGTTATTGGAGCCGAGGATCCCAAGCGAGGCTTTTTGCAAAATGAAAAATCTATACTTCACCCTAAAACAGAATTAAGCAAGGGTGTCTTAGCAAAAGAGGCTAGTGAACTGCTTAAACGTTTTTTTAAACAATTAAGATAGAAAATAGCTTTAACTTATTTAGTTAAGCTACCTATATTCGCAACTCAATTTTAAAACAATAATTATGGCATTCGAATTACCTAAACTCTCTTATGAGTACACAGCATTGGAGCCGCATATAGATGCCCGCACCATGGAAATTCATCACAGCAAGCACCACAATGCTTATGTTACCAATTTAAACGCAGCAATTGCAGGAACAGATGCCGACAGTTTAAGCATTGAAGATATTTGCAAAAACATCAGTAAATATCCTGCTGCAGTTCGCAATAATGGAGGTGGTCATTATAATCACAGTTTATTTTGGAACATCATGGGTGCCAATAAAGGCGGACAGCCAACTGGTAAATTAATGGATGCCATTAACAACGAATTAGGTGGTTGGGATAAATTTAAAGAAGATTTCAATAAAGCTGGCGCAACGCGTTTTGGCTCTGGTTGGGCTTGGCTATGCGTAAAAGCAGATAAGACACTTTGTGTTTGCTCTACTCCAAATCAAGATAATCCTTTAATGGATATTGCAGAGTGCCCTGGAACTCCCATCTTAGGATGTGATGTATGGGAACATGCGTATTATTTGCATTACCAAAACCGCAGACCAGATTATATGACCGCTTTCTGGAATGTGATCAATTGGGATGAAGTAAGCAAACGTTACGAAGCAGCACTTTAGTTTTTTACTTTTATGCAAAATTCCCAGCATGAAAAGTAAATTTCTTATCATCTCAATGCTTGCCCTTGTTGCTTGCACACAAAATATGTCGGATAAAAAACTAAGCCTATTGAGTATTCCTGTGGCACACAAGGATTCGGTTGAAGACAATTACTTTGGAACCTTAATTGCCGACCCATACCGTTGGCTCGAAAACGATACTGCACCAGAAGTAGCAGATTGGGTGGTGCAACAAAACAAAGCTACCTTTCATTATTTGGAGCAGATTCCAATTAGAAACGAAATTAAAACTCGTCTCACAGAAATTTGGAATTATGAAAAATTTAGTACGCCATTTAAAGAAGGAGATTATTGGTATTTTGGCAAAAACAATGGCCTACAAAACCAATATGTAATCTATAGAACTAAAAATTTACAGGAGGCCTCAAAGGCAGAGGTTTTTCTTGATCCAAACCAGTTTTCGGAAGATGGTACAGTTTCATTAGCAAGTCTTAGTTTTAGTAAAGATCATAAATTTGCTGCCGTTGGCCTAGCCAAAAGTGGCAGTGATTGGAATGAACTATTTGTGCTAGATGTAACAACCCTTAAAAAGACAACAGATAAAATAGAATGGGTAAAATTTAGCGGCGCTACTTGGTTCAACAATGGTTTTTATTATAGCCGTTATGATGCGCCTGCTAAGGGAAAAGACTTTAGCAATAGAAACGAATTCATGAAAATCTATTACCATCAACTTGGTTCAGACCAAAGTAAAGATGTATTAGTGTATGAAGACAAAAAACATCCATTAAGGTATTTCAATGCCAACATTACCGAAGACGAAAGATTTACTTTTATAAATATTTCTGAAGGCACATCTGGCAATGAGGTATTAATTAGAGAGAATTTTCCTGCCCAAAAAATTACTGTTCAAAACAGACCAAATGATTTTAAACTTTTGTGTAAAGGGTTTGCAAATAACTTTAGCGTGGTGGGAAATGATGGCGATCAGATTTTAGTAGTTACAGATTTAAATGCACCTAAATACAAACTAGTTGCTATTGACATAAAAAATACGGATCCAAAATTTTGGAAAACGATTATACCAGAAGGTAAGGATTTGTTAGAAGGTGTTGTAACAGCTGGTGGAGATTTAATAGCATCTTATTTGGTAGATGCAAGTACAAGACTTAGGCATTATGATTTAAAAGGTAACCTTAAAAAAGAAATAGAATTACCCGGTATTGGCACTGCTTCTACAAGCGGTTGCAAGGCCAATGAGAGCGTAATTGCTTATACTTATGTTTCCTTTACAGAACCAGGTAAAATAAAGTTCTATGATTTAAAAAATCAGCAGCAACAAGATTGGGGAGCCAAACCAAATTACAAGTTTGATCCAACACAATTTGAAACAAAACAGGTTTTTTATACCAGTAAAGATGGCACCAAAGTGCCAATGTTTATCATGCACAAAAAGGGAATTAAACTAGATGGAAATAATCCAACCCTTCTTTACGGATATGGTGGATTTAACATTAATCTAACGCCTTCATTTAGTGTAAGCAGAGTTATGTTTTTAGAACGGGGTGGTGTTTATGCCATTGCTAACTTACGCGGTGGTGGCGAATACGGAGAAGAATGGCACCAAGCTGGAATGCTGAATAAAAAACAAAATGTGTTTGATGATTTTATTGCTGCTGCAGAATATCTAATTGCAGAAAAATATACCAACAAAAACAAACTTGCTATTAACGGAGGTTCTAATGGAGGCTTATTGGTGGGAGCTTGCATGACCCAAAGGCCAGAATTATTTAAAGTAGCCATTCCAGCAGTTGGAGTGCTAGACATGTTGCGTTACCATAAATTTACAATTGGTTGGGGCTGGGCTGTAGAATATGGTTCAAGCGACAACAAAGAGCAATTTGAATACATATTAAAATATTCTCCTTTACACAATGTTAAAGATAGCGTGAGTTACCCTGCCACCTTAATTATGACAGCAGACCATGATGATAGAGTGGTGCCTGCGCATTCATTTAAATTTGCAGCAACTTTACAAGAAAAACCAGTAAGTGTAGATAAACCAATCTTAATTAGAATTGATACCAAAGCTGGGCATGGTGCAGGAAAGCCAACTACTAAACTAATAGAAGACGCAACAGATATGTATGCATTTGTATTATGGAACCTTCGTTAACACTATTTTCCAAATCTGAAACCTGCAGAAAACCGGAGATAGGCATTTTGAACAATGAAACGCTGACCATCTTTTAACGAAATGGTATTGCCTGTGCTTAACAAACCAGCAGAGGCAAACCACCTTCTAGCATTGTAACCGCCGCCAAATCTAAACTCATTGGTAAAGCCATTGTATACATTTCCATCGAGCAAGTTTACATAGTTAATTTGTGTTTTAACTTTCTGCACAGAGTAACCTGGGATTATACTACTTGTAATGTACCACATCTTTTTATGAAACAATGGAACCGTAAGCATGAGTCCGCATTGAAGACCCAAAGTATGCGATTCTAAAAAGGTGCTTGATAACCTTGTTAGCGTATCTATATTAGAGGTAGGAACAAGACTAGAGTCTGCAGAAATTCTATTGAATGTATGGTTAATTCCAACTACTAATCCTAGTGCTGTTTTCTTCTGGCGTTCGAACTGAAATATTGCGGCTGGGGCAGAAAATCGGCGGCTATTTAATAAAAAATTTACCCCTGTTACCAGTGACTTGGTTTTTAAATCTGGGCGTAAATAATATTGGTTATTTTGATTTCTATAATCCCCTAACCAATCATCTGTATTCTGCAAATAAAAGCCTTCATAAGTTTCGTACTTAGTATAAAAGTTAAACCAGCGCTGTACAATATTTAATCCTATTCCAAAGTTTTTAGAAACACCTAAGGTTTCATTAAAACGTTGAGAAGGCAAATGTGCACCCACTTGTAAATTTGCCCATTTGTATCTAAAACGTAAACCCCCAGTTACAATAAAATTACTTACATAGTTTAAAGAAAGATTACCCTGAGGGGTTTGGTAATCTACTCTTAACACATTGCTTTTGGTTTCAATATAAGGGGCTAAATAAAGACTATTGGGATAGGTTTCGATATATTTAGGATTATAATCTGGCTTAGATTGCGCCATAATTAACCCATGAAAGAGCATAAAAACCCAAGCTATAGTCCAACTTTTTTTAACCATTTATTCTCATGCTTTATCTCATTAAACCTGTATCCTATGTATAACCTACCAAACGAATTATTTATTACAAACGGTGCATCTCCTAGCAGGTTATTTAAGTTTTGATAGGACCTAGCCGTTGAACCAATATACCAAAGATCGCCATTGTAACCTATTCCAAATCTAAATTCTGACTGAAAGCCTAACAAAGAATTGTTGCGAAATCCACCCACATCTTCAATGTCTAACCTACCATATTGATAAGAAAAGCCAGGTATCAAAGCCGCGGTTATAAACCATTTCTTCTTTTTGCCAAAAGGTAAATTGAAGACGTAACCCAAATTTGCACCAATAGAATTAATGGCAAAAAAAGTATTGCTCGCATTAGGAAAAGTATCTAAACCGTATGGAATAATACTTGAATCTGCCTTAAACGTATTGTAAATATAAGACAAACCTGTAACAAAACTTCCAGCAAATTTTTCTTGACGCTCTAATTGCCAAATGGCAGCGTTATTCGAAAAATGCTTGTTATTAAACACATAATTAAACTTAAGATAATTCATGCGTGTATAAATATCTGGTCTTATATAATAGTTTATTGGTGCGGCAATTCTTGCTTCTTTAATCCATTCATCAGTATTTTCTAGATAATACCCTTTGTAAGATTCATAAAAATACCTAAAGCTAAACCTACGCATGGTTAAACCAAAACCAATCCCACTATTTTCTACATTGCCATAGCTAGGGTTTGGCTGATACCAAGGCATTTTTGTAGTATATTCAAAAGTGAACCATTTATAATCTAAACCAATCCCCCAAGTGTTTAAGTCATTGGTTTTATAATTTAATACATAATTTCCATTTGGGGTTAAAAAGGAAGCATTTACCCTACTAAACTTAGTTTCATTAACCAAGGTAACAATAAAATTATCTCTAAAACTAGTTACATAGCCGGTATCGTAACCTAGTTTGTGGCCAGGTAATTTATATGCATTTTCTTTTTGGGCAAAGATTTCTAGGCCAGCAAAAAATAAAATTAATGTTAAATATAATCTCATTAGGAAAATAAAAGTGCAATAATATTGCATTTGAAATAACTTACTTTAAATTTCAATGTGCAAAAACACCAAATTCTTTATTCATCTATTTGGTGAGAAATAAAATATGATTCTCTAATTCTTCATATAAACTATTTCCTATGCCAATCATCCTTTGGTCTAAACTACCATCAATTTTAACAAATTGAAAGCAAGGATATCCATTTATGCTTAGATTATCTCCCATTTTATTAAAAAAGTTCATCGCATTAAAATTAGGCTTTACTAGGGCTAAATAATTTTTGATAGCAACCTCATTTTGATCCTTGGTATTTACTCCAATAATGTAAATTCTATTCTTATACTTTTCATTTAACTTATTTATCACTGAAAAGGCATCGTAACAATAAGGACATCCCTTATACCAGAAGAAAAATAGAACAGGCTTTGGGTTATTTTGGTTAAATAGGATAGTATCATATGAAAAATGAAAAACCTTGTTTTTAAACATTAAGCTATCTACTGCCTTTAAGGCGCAAACTTCAGTACTTTTATTTATTGCAGATTTAATCACCAACTTTTTAAACTGATTTAAAACAACCTGACTATCTGGCAAATAACTGAATACTAAATTTGAAATATAATTGGAGTCTTCATAATATAATTCTTCCTTAGAATATTTAACTACACAGCAGATTGGAATTTTGTTGATTGAATCCCGCAAATCAGAGTAAAGTTCATATATTATGCTATCATAATTTGTTCTCTTTTCAGGATTTATAGCCTGCAATTTAACTTTCTCAATATAGCCAGTTTTGTTAAGGCTATCCATAAAATAATATTTTCTATTATTTAAAATTTCATAGCTATTCAATTGATGCAATAAAAAATAACTTCTTTGCTTATTTAGCTCAAAGCAATCAGTTAATAAGGTAAGAATTGAATCCCTCTCGTTATACTCATAACATTTTCCTCCAATCTTTATCTTATATGTACCCTTTGAAAAGTTGTAAAGGCAATAATCAAAAACTGAATCAGATTCAATTTCATTAAACCAAATTTTATAAACCTCCCTTGTTGGGACTTTATTAAATGTAGAAGTATAAACCTTATTAAATGTATAAGAACCAGATTTGATTAAGCGTAAATTATTAAAATAGGCAGAAATTTCTTTAGAATTAATTTGGGCCGTAATCCAAAAAGGATAGCATAAAGTAATCGCTAAAATTATTTTGAATCTGATTGAGGAAACTTTGAAAATAGGCACTAATTCCAATTTATATAGGCTGCTTTTAAATATACCAAACTCGCCTTAACTGGAGGCCCTGGGTCTGGACACCAATCGCATTGATGGCATTCACAACCTTCACACCAAGTTTTACCACCCCCATTTTGAACTTTACAATCATTAGTTCCATTACTACAACAACAAGTTCGTTCTAATGTACCACTTGAAATTTGACTAGTTAAATTAGGGTTGCTAAAATCAATAACCCAATAATTGTAACCATCGTTAGGTATTGTTATTGATATTTTATTGCCGTTAATATTTTGGATTAATTGCCCGAGGGCGTAAGTGTAATAGGTATAAGTATCTTTATTGCATTGATTATCACTAAAACTTGTATCCTGAATTGTTGTTCTAGTAATGGTTACACTATTATTAGCCTCCTCTTGAATTTCAAGTTTTACAACTTGTGTTCCACTAATTCTTCCATAAATTAGCATTTGAGAATTTGCATTAGTAAGTAATGAAAAGACAAAAACGAGGGTTAGAAAAAACCGATTTATAAAATTTTTCATAATATCAAATGTAAAAACAAAAAGGTAATTAATTATCAAGTATTTAAAAAATTTGATAAATTAATAATAAGTCTTTAAAAAAAGTATTTCAGGATATAATAGTTATAATAACAGAAAGGATTAAAGCAGAAAAGGACAAAGGCCCCATCTTCCTCGCCTACAAACTAGTTTACGATAGCGCCCTTAGCCCCCGCCCAGCAGACGATGGCATGCCTAATTATGGCATTAGCCGTTTGGCTTTATGGGCAAAGAACAATGCGTTTGTGATGCTGGTTGGTTTAAATGGCAATGGAGATAGCTTGAGTTTGGTACAAAGGGAAGCAGGTAAGTCATTAAACAATATGCTTCTAAAAGTTTAAACTAAAAAAATTTAATTAGGAATTTCAATTTGTTTTAATAAATTTTGATTTATGCTTACTAAAATTACTTCTAACAATTCCATCACTATTAGCATGTTATTGATGGTCTTATTTCTCTTTGCATGTAAAGAGGAATGTGATGATTACACAAGTAGTTATAACGATAATTACCTTACGGCTGAGCAGAGATCATATATACCTTTAGATAAGCCAGAGTGGGATTCTATTATGTATTTAAAAAATGGAAAGGATACCATTACAATGTATAAGAAAAGTGTGGATTCTGTAAGTTTGTATATGCCATATAACCAGTATGATCCATTGAATGAGCCAAATTATCCCAATTGTAATAGAGTTTACCAGCGATATCAAAATATAAAATATACTTACAGAAATGATTCAACTGGAGATTTTATGACTGTGCATTTAAATCTAAATAATGAATTTGAAGTTAATGGTGCCAATCGATCGTTTACTGATGCAATATTTATTAACTTTAATAATTATGTAATTGAATTTGGTTCAAATTTCTTAATAAATTATTCAAGCAAGTATTATATTGGTTATTTCCAACAATTTGAAAAAATTTATGAAAATTGTTTCAGAGTTTCATATTTGAATTCCACTTATGTGTATAATAGAAATTTTATGATAATTAATTTAGAGAGTATTGATAAAACCGCGGAATATAAATTATTAGTGCCATGAAAACTCTAATAACCATTTTGCTTTTTATATTTTTGCCCTACCTTTCAAATGCTCAAAAGAATAATCCAGCTTGTACCAAAAAGAAGGAGCTTTCGAAAAACTTTCTTTCTCTTCAAGGATTTGGGCGCGGTCATCCATATTCTTTATTTGATAAAAATGAACCCAATTACAACCTAGATACCTGTATTAAACAAATTAGAACTAGAATCTTTATTGAAGCTAATAATCCTCCAGATGATGAGAATATAGAACTAGCATATGCACGAGTATACTCCCACGCCAATCAATCAGAACCAGGCGACCATGGTTTACCAAAAAGTGATATTAGCGATTTAGCACGCTGGGCAAAAAGCAATGCGTTTGTAACGTTGGTGTGTTTAAATGGCAATGCGTACACGCTAAGTTTAGCCGAAAGGGATTTTGTAAAATGAGTTAACTATAGTCTTAAGGGGAATGATAGATTTCTCTCAATTTTACTATTTAAGTGGCAAATACGCTATTTAAACAACACAAAATTAATTTGCAATTGCAGAATTATTGAGTAAACTTTGTTATACCAACAATAATTACCTATTTATAAATTTTTATGAAAACCAATTATAAAATTATTTTGTATTTGCTACCCATAGTTTTATTATTTACCACTTGCCGCAAAAACACTACCAAGCCAGCCGACCAACATTTTTATTATTATCTCACCAAAGAGCAAATTAGTAAAACCCCTTACTTTACTAATCCTGCTTTCGATACCTTAACCTATATTAGCAACCAAAACGATACCCTCATTTTTGCTAAAACCAAAACAGATACCCTTTGGTACATCTCAAGTGTTTTTGACCCTGGAGGTACTGCAGATAAATATTATCATTACCAACAATCGAGAAATAGTTATGCTACTCTAAAAGGTGAAGGGAAGTTTGAAGTGTTGCAAAGTGTTAGTAGTTCATTTCCTTATATTGCTTTATCTTTTAACAAATTTTTAATTGATTTTCATGAATATACATTAAGCGATCCAAAATATCCTACATTCATGGATTCAATTCAGATTAATAATAAATCATTTTATTCATTAACTAGGTATCATAAAATAAATGGTGCTAGGATAGATGCATCGTTTTATGTAAATAAGGAATTTGGTTTAATCTACATTATAGACAACACTAATAACACAAACTGGCATTTAAATTAATAATTGAATGAAATTAATAATACTATGGATTTTGGTAATGGCATCCAATATTGCAATTGCACAGCCTGGAACCAAAGTAAATGAGCTATTACGTGATCGTTATACTGTTTCTAATGGTAATTATGGGCACCCTTATACCATTTTTGACAAAAATAATGATAGTAAATTTGATGAAAGTTTAATAGCAATAAGAAACAGAATAAAAAATGAAAAACTGGATACAACTATAGCAATTAGTGAAAAAGTTATATTTAGTACCTACAAAAAAGTTTACGATAACGCCCTTAGCCCCCGCCCAACAGACGATGGCATGCCCAACACAGGAATTAGTGGTTTAACCCGCTGGGCAAAAAGCAATGCGTTTGTAACGTTGGTGTGTTTAAATGGTAATGCGTACACGCTAAGTTTAGCCGAAAGGGATTTTGTAAAATGAGATAACTATAGTCTTAAGGGGAATGATAGATTTCTCTCAATTTTACTATTTAAGTGGCAAATACGCTATTTAAACAACACAAAATTAATTTGCAATTGTGAAACTATTATTTAATTTTTGTTTTATACTATTTTAATCCATGAAAAATAAAACCTACCTACTTTTACTCATTTGCCTTGTTATATTAACTTTTAATTCTTGTAAAGAGGATTGTGAAAACCCTATTAAAATAACACAAGACTACAAGATTTACCAAAATTGGTATCCTTATAAAGAAAATGATACTTTAAGATTTTTTAGACCTGTTGAGAATGATACTATCGTATTTTATGGAGGTAAGTTTAGTTTTCCTTTTTATGATAAAGTTATTGCTTGTAATTGTTGTGGAGTTACCCGAAACGAATACCTCCAACAAACTTTTAGAGATACGGTTAACAAGTATAATTTAAAAGTTGAAATGGATGGCTTAAACATAAAATTTATACTTTTTAATGGATACTATGATTATGAGTATAGTGTAAAGGGAAATGAATTGCTTTATAGTGAAGTAGTAACACCAGATTCTGTTTATAAAATGGCAAATAAAAAGGTGTATTCGGGCCACACATGTTATTATGCTCCGCGAGTAGGCATTGTAAAGTACGCTTTTGAAAACAATGACTCTTGGTTATTTTTAAGAAAACAATAACAAATATACTCCATGAAAATTTTAACCCAAATGATTAAATGCAAATTAATTATGCATTTACTATTGCTATTATATTTTTTGCTTACTAATTTTAGCTATGCCACAACCTTAGACAGAAGACCCAGAGGAAAAGGTGTTTATAACGAGAATTTAAAGAATAGAGATTTTCCGTTTACTTTTATGGTAAATGATTATGGCGTTGATTCAACAATAAATTTTTTTAAGGAGGAAATAAAAACTAAAGGCAGGTCCAGGGATTTGCTTGATTTCATTTTTGAGCGATATGGTGAAATAAGTAGCAGCACCTCCTTTAACAAAGGAGATGTTTATGCCTTATCATTAAAAGCCAAATTAGCTGCATTTATTTATATGATAGGGCTTAAGTATAATAGCATAACAGAGCAGGTAGAAGTCTTACCCAATTTTGGCCACCCAGATAGAGAACAATATGCCACAGAAGCAAGAAATATATTAAAAGATATTGAAGTAAAAGGAAAGTATTTTAATGGAATAAACAAGCAAAGATATAGGGCTTTTGAGTTGCTCAATTATTTGCAAGCTTATGATTACCTAAAAACCGCAAAGAGCGTTTTACAGAATAGTAATATCGACAATGAAGGCGTTATTGGCAAGCGTAAGGAGATTCAGCAGACACGGTAACAACTTTAAAAATTATTGACAGCCATCCGTTCAATCCAAACTTTTAATCGCTCATTCGTGGCATGACCACTGCAAGACAAAATCCGAAATTGGATGATTAGTTTATTGCAAAAAAGCCACACTCATTTTGGGCTGACGTAACAAGTCGTTTTCAAATCCTGAATCTCGAAATGAATTTCAAATTCCTCCTTTGAAAACGACTTGGTAAAGTTAGAAAAAATGATTGAGATTTTGACGATTTTGCCCTAAACTAAATCATACAAACCGGATCGGTCGGCGTGCGGTGGGGATCCAACGGAAGAGCGAACTTAAAAGATTCTGGCTTGAGCGGCGTTGGCCTGTGCGACAAGAATCTTTTAAGTTGGTTCCGTTGGGGGCCTTTTTTGGTTACTTTTTTGGCCAAACAAAAAAGTGACAAGAGCGTAAAAGTAAAGAGCTATCATTTTATACTGCATGACCATGATTAAACCAAGTTTACAACTAATACGCCAGCCAATAACAGCACCTACCCAATAGTGGCGGTTTACCAATAAATGTATGCTTGTAGTTCTCTGTTTAATTTGCTTAATTGCATATGTTGTGCTGCTTTCTCGCCACCATCGGGTAGCTGCCAAACGATATGAGTGCTTTAGATTTCTTTGTAGGTAAGATAGATGATAACACAGAATTACGCGAAAACTATACCAGCACAGGACATTATGGCCCAATTTCTGGAAACCTAAACGACTTTTTTAACCTATATGATGATTTTGTAACCAACCAATTAAACACAGTTAGCATGAGTTGGATAAAAATAACAGGAGCAGATACTAGTTTT
>JBIKKC010000229.1:0-3808 GCA_044360615.1 Bacteroidia bacterium
TTGTAAATTCCATTCCTAGAGTGTATTTACCTGGACTTAACACCCCAGAAACTAAAACCTGTTCTGGCTTAATACCAAGGAAATTATATACATAGTAAAGCTTCTTATCTTTAATAAATAAGGCATGACCACCAAACCTTGAACCATGGGCAAAAATAACACCCTCAGTTTGGTTAGTTATATCTACTGAGGCAATCATTTTATAAGATTTGCCCCTCACATTTACGGCCACCGCTTCTGGCACCATGCTCGTATTTGGGTAATAAGTGTAGCTATCTCTTGGGGGTTCTTCCGTAGGTCTTTCTAAGCCTAATATTTGAATAGCTGTTCTATCGTCTAAGGGTTTTGCAAAGTTTTTGTTAGCCTCTTCATCCCATAATTTTTTTAAAGCTTCTAATTTTTCTGGGTGAACCGATGCCAAATCTTTAGATTCTGAACGGTCTTCATCAACGTGATACAATTCCCATTTATCTTGATCAAAATTTCCTTTATCGGTTAAAGGAGCATGCACTGTTATTGCCTTCCAACCATCTTGCCAAATGCCTCTTGTACCTAGCATAGCATAATATTGAACATGTTTTTGTGAAGGATCGTTTGGTTTGGCATCAAATGCATATTTCATAGAAACTCCAGATAATGGATACTGCTCTACACCTTTATACACTTTGGGCATTTCAACGCCACATATTTCTAAAATGGTAGGAACAATATCTACTGCATGGTGGTATTGATTGCGAACTTCACCTTTTGCTTTAATGCCCTTAGGCCAAGTTATAACCAAAGGACATTCTGTGCCACCTGCATAATTTGCATAGCGTTTAAACATCTTAAACGGAGTAGAAAATGCAGCTGCCCAGCCCGTAGGGAAATGTTCATAGGTGTTTTCACTTCCTAGTTCATTTAACAGTTTCATATTTTCTGCTAAATCATCTGGATATCCATTGAAGAATTTATTTTCATTCACAGAACCATTTGGACTTCCTTCTCCAGAGGCACCATTATCTGATGCGTAGAAAATGATGGTATTATCATATTGGCCAGTAGCTTTTAAATAATCTATTACTCTGCCAATTTGAACATCTGTATATTCAGAAAATGCTGCATAAACTTCGCAAAGGCGAGAGAACAATTTTTTCTCATCGGCAGTTAGGCTATTCCAAGGTCTAACATAATCTGCCGCATTGGCCATATTCTCTGGCATAGGATTAAAATCTGTAAGGGTAGTTCCTTTAGGTAAAATACCTTTTTCAATCATTCTAGGTAGAACCCATTTTCTATAGGCATCATACCCATCATCAAATTTACCTTTGTATTTGGCTATATAATCTTCTGGAGCTTGATGTGGTGCATGATTGGCACCTGGGCAAAACCACATAAACCAAGGCTTAGAGGGGTTGGCAGATTTTTGGTCGCCAATCATTTTTATTGCTTGATCCGCTAAATCTTTAGATAAATGGTAGCCTTGTTCTGGTCCATAAGGCTGCTCAATAGCATGATTATCTTCTGTAAGGTCGGGGTAAAATTGATTGGTTTCCCCACCAATAAATCCATAAAATCTATCGTAACCTTGTTGCAACGGCCATTGGCTTTTGTTAGAACCGGCAGATAAATCTGTTTCTGGCACATTGTGGTTTTTACCTAGCCAAAAGGTACTCCAACCATTGTCGTTTAAAATTTGAGCCATGGTAGTAGCTTGGGCTGGTAACCTACAAATATATCCAGGAAAGCCATTTGCACCTTCGGTAATGGCACCCATACCATTAAGGTTATGGTTTCTACCTGTGTTAATACATGAGCGGGTAGGAGAGCAAAGCGCCACGGTATGCCATTGGGTAAAGGTTAAACCATCTTGGGCTAACTTATCCATGGTTGGCATGTTTACCCTGCCACCATATGGCGACCAAGCCGCTAAGCCTGTATCATCATACAAAATGAAAAGTACATTGGGTGCACCTTCTTTAGCGGTTTTCTTTTTAAAAAAATCCCAATCTGCCTTAGAGTTGCGCACATCAAGTTGAATATCTCCCTTGAATTCGGTTGCGTTGGTTTCAGTATTTTTGGCTTGTTTATTAGAGCATCCAGCAACTGTAAACAAGGCAATACAAGTGAGGGTTAAAAATTTTAAATGAGTTTTCATTAGGTGTGATATATTTCGGTTCCGAAAGTAATTAATTTTAAATATTAATTTCAATTTGCAAATTGTTATTTTTTGCCACGGAGGCACTAAGGCACTAACACTAAGCAACAAAGAAACGGTTTTCTTTTATTTCCTTGGTGTCTTCGTGCCTTGGTGGCAAAGAAGCTAACACCTCAAAGTTTACTATTATTCTATGGGCTTAGACCGAAGCCGCTTTATTTCACTATTGCGTTGCTTGCTTACTTTTCGCTTTGCTAAAGAGAGTTTAGTGGGTTTGCTAGGTTTTCTTTTTTTAGGAACCAAGAAGCATTTGTTTAAGATTTTGTAGAGTTTGCGTATAGCATCTAGTTTATTATCATGCTGGCTTCTGCCTGCTTGAGAGGTAACTTGAATAAAACCATCCTCTGTAAGTTGATTGGCAAGCTTGCCTAGCAATAAGGTTTTATCTTCTTCGCTTAAAAGATGAGATTGGCTTATATTAAATAGCAATTGCACTTTGCTAGAAACCTTATTTACATGTTGCCCACCTGCCCCGCCGCTTCTGCTGGTTTTAAAAGTAAATTCGCTTAATAAATCTGTGGTCTTAAAACGCATGTGGCAAAGGTAGGGAAGAAATTTTAACACAAAGTTACACCAAGGATATTTAGCGCTCGCTACAGTTTTAAGAACACGAATGGAGGCCGTTGGCCTCTGGTTAAAATGGTTATTAGTTCTATGAATAAGGATTTTTTTAATAAAAAATCTTTGCTATAATTTGATCCTTACTCATGTTGAAATGAGTTGCCATATCTGATAAAATAGCTGATAAAGTTCCTATCTTGATAGGATTATGGTTGGGAATTGTAATGTGGTGCTGACCGTTTTGTTGCGTTGAAAGACGTATATGACTTCCGACTTGCCTTGTTACTTCCTAACCTAAATTTTTACTTGCCTTAATTAGGTCATTAGCTGAAATATCTCTTGGCAATTTCATGCAGCAAAAACTTCTTCCCTAACCAAATGAAGTCTAATAAGCTTTGGACGATTATCTTCAAAGTGACAATGAACGGCTTCTTTAACAGATGTCCATAACTCTTCTAAGGTATCAGCTTCGGTGAAAATTGAAACACCAAGGCCCTTGGCAATAAACCCGCCTTCGTCACTCTCTTCAACTAAAAAAATAATCTCTTCCATAAGGTGATTGATTTTAACAAAATTACACTTTTTATATTTATTTCAATTTACTTCATTGGAGAAAGTAGGGTTTTAATTTCTAAAACTTGATAGCAGAATGTAATTGTTAAGTTTTACAAAGGAGCTAGTTGCTAGAGGCAACTTTTTTTGCCACAAAGACACAAAGAGCTCCTAGCGCTCGCTACAGTTTTAAGAACACCAAGTGAGGCCGCTGGCCTTTGATGATTATTAGTTCTACGAGAAAAGTGCTTTAGCATTTAAGCAAATTAATGCCAGATGCTAGCGGCTAGAGGCCAGAAGCTAAATGCCAGAAGCCTCAAGATTACTTCGTGATCCCAGAGGGGGTGGCTTCAAACAAATCTCAAGCCTTTCGCTTTCCGCTGCGCTTCAAGCTTTGGGCTTTTTTGTTCACCAGCTCACTCAAAACTGCGCTGCACTTCGTTTTGGCTCACTAGTGAACAAAAAAGCCCGATTTTGCTTTGCAAAATCAGGCTTTAA
>JBIKKC010000230.1:0-3783 GCA_044360615.1 Bacteroidia bacterium
TCAATAGATAGTCTTTCTTTGATTGATTCCCAAACAGCATGTGTTTTTGTGGAAGTGATTAGGGGAGAAGCCGGCTATATTCCAGCAGAGCCTAAATTTTTACAATCATTGAGGGAGGCATGCGATAGACATGGGTGCTTATTAGTTTTTGATGAGATACAAAGTGGCATGGGCAAAACAGGAAAACATTTTGCCTTTGAGCATTATGGAATTATACCTGATATTTTATTGTTGGGAAAAGCTTTAGGTGCAGGGATGCCTATTGGTGCGGTGGTAAGTTCTGCAGAGAGAATGAAAAGCCTTTCTTACCACCCTATTTTAGGACATATTACAACTTTTGGAGGAAACGCAGTAGTTGCCGCAGCCGCGTTAGCTGGGATTGAAGAGTTGGAACGATTAGATTTGGTAAAACAGGTTCCCGCTAAAGAACAATTATTTAGAAGTTTGTTAACCCATACAGCCATTCAAAAAATAGATGGTTTAGGATTAATGCTGGCGCTTGAGCTGGATAACTTTGATAATACCCTTAAGGTAATTGGGCATTGTATGGAAATGGGATTAATATCGGATTGGTTTCTGTTTGCCAGTAATAAGGTAAGAATTGCCCCCCCACTTACTATTTCTGAACAGGAAATAAAGGAGGCTTGTTCAATTTTAAACAAAGCACTTAGCTTGGTATATGGATAAGTAATCCTAATTGGAATCCAACAAGTTGTTTTCTTCAAAGTAGGTAACAACCAGTTTTCTTAGTTTATTTTCTTGCGATAACAAATCTGCAAAAGGCGGTCTCTGCAGCATTCTGTAGTGGGGCCATCCATCTGTATCGGTTTTTTCGTAAGCATAATAGCCCTCATAACTAAGGAGTTTGCAGGTAGCAATATGCATAAGGTCCATTTTTTCGTGTTTTGCAAATTCTCTTGTTTGACCCAACTCCCTTACCCCAATTAAAAACAAAATCCCATTCATATCGGGCTTTTTACCAAACTGTTTTTTGAGTTCGAATACTACACGATACCATTTCGCCTTTGTAGCGTCATCTAAAATAAAAGGACCTGAATCGTTTTGTAGGTTCATATTTAAACGTGCAAGATAGAAGCATAAACTTATTTATGGAAGAAGTGGCACTCAAAAAAAATTCTTATGTTTGAAAAGACATGAGACAAGTATTCATAATTATCTTAATTCTAGCATCCAATATAGCTAGCGCTCAAAAAAATGAGAAGCCTCAAATTGTAGCAGGACCTATGAATGGCTATGCAGAACATACCGAGGCATTGGTTTGGGTTCAAACCAAGTGTGCTAAACAAATTAGCCTTAAATATTGGCCCAAGGGTGCTTCGGGTAAGGCTTTGGTTCAAACCATGAAAAATGAAAATGCAATTGCTTGCAATCCGTTTATTAGCAAGTTTGTATTAACGGGATTAGCCATGGCTACAACTTATGAATATCAAATAATACTTGATGAAAATATTGCTGCGCTTTCTTATCCTACAGAATTTAAAACAAAGGTGCTTTGGGAATGGAGAACACCGCCTCCTAATTTTACCTTTATGTTGGGTTCTTGTTTCTATGTAAATGATACCGCATACGATAGGCCTGGCAAGCCTTACGGACAATCTTTGGGCATTTTAAAAAGCATGACCCAAACACCGGCAGAATTTATGCTTTGGTTGGGAGATAATGTTTACACACGCGAAGCGGATTATAGCAGTAAAAGTGGTATGATGTATAGATACCAACATACAAGAGCAGCTGCAGAGTTGCAGCCCTTTTTAGCCAAAATGAACCATTATGCCATTTGGGATGACCATGACTTTGGCGACAATGATGCTAATAAAAGTTTTGAGTTTAAAGAGACAAGTTATGATTTGTTTAAATCTTATTGGGGAAACAAAAATTATGGCCAGAATAATGAGGGTATTTACAGTAATTTTAGATTTAGTGATGCAGAGTTTTTTCTTTGCGATGGCCGCTACTTTAGGGATGAAAGCGATTTAGATGAACAGTTTTTTAATAAAACGCAATTGGGAGCCGCTCAATTAAGTTGGTTAAAAGACAAACTAAAACATAGCAAGGCTAGCTTTAAATTTGTAGCAATTGGTGGGCAGTTTCTGAATGAAAATACCGATAAAGAATCCTACAATTTTTACAAAAAGGAAAGAGCAGAAATTATTAAATTTATTGTGGAGCAAAAAATTTCGGGAGTGGTTTTTTTAAGTGGTGATAGGCACCATACCGAATTACTAAAAAACGATAAAGTTATTGCCACTTTAGGTTATCCCTTGTATGATTTAACTTCGAGTTCAATTACAGCTGGAGCCTCAAATGTGGCGAGTTCACCAGAGGTTAATAATCCGCAAAGAGTAGCCCAAACACTGGTTGCGGAGAATAACTATTGTACCATTAGCATTACTGGACCAAAAAGAGGAGAACGAACTTTATTGCTTACTTGTTACGACAAAAATGGTTTGGTTAAATGGGGGCATACTATAAAAGAGTCGGAGCTTAAAGCCTTAAAACCCTAGCTTATGGAAAAGAAAACTATAATGATTCAAGAGCAATTTTTGCTAAGGGTAAAAAGTGCCTTACCAGCCAATGTATCCTTTGTTGATGAATTGGCAGATTTGTTAAAACTTAGTTCAGACAGCGCTTATAGAAGAATTAGGTGTGAAACCCTTTTTAATATTGAAGAAATATCGCTTATCTGTAAACACTTTAAGGTTTCTTTTGATCCAGAAATTCAACACATGAGCAATAAGGTTACCTTTGATTATCTTAAGCTTGATGATAAAAAAGAAAATTTTAAGCTATGGCTATATTTCCTTGCCACAGATGTAAAGAAAATTGGCAATTCTGTTAACAATCAAATTCTTTATGGGGCAGACGATGTTCCGGTTTGGCATCACTTTTTTCACAAGGATTTAACTGCATTTAAATTATTTTATTGGCTAAAGTCTATTTTAAATTCGCCAGAGTTTATAGATATCAATTATGACCCTTCGTTTATTGATGCCGAAATGGTAGCCAGTGCAGCCGAAATGTTAACCAATTACGATGAAATAAATTCTACCGAAATCTGGACGGAAGACACCATCAATAGTAACCTAAAACAAATTGAATATTTCTTTGAAAGTGGGTTTTTTAATTCGAAGAAAGATGCTTTGCACTTGTGTGATTTGTATATTGAGGAATTGAACTTGGTTCAAAAGAAAGCCGCAGCTAGCAGTAAATTAATTAAGCCAGGGCAAAGCGGTAAGGAGAATTTTAAGCTTTACAAAAGTGAAGTAATGATTGGTAATAATAGTATTTTGGCTAATATTGGTTCAACCAAAATTGCCTATGTGAGCAATAACACGTTTAATATGATGAGCACCACAAGTGCAGATTTTGTGCATGAAAACGAGCTTTGGCTAAACAATTTATTACGCAAAAGCACGCTCATTAGTGGAGTGGCAGAAAAGCAACGCAATCAATTTTTTAGAATATTGAGAGACAAGGTAGAACTGCTACGCCAAAAGATTTTGATAAGTTAAATTTCTTTTTGCCGCTGCATAAGTAGTTACAAAATCATTTATTATTTCTTGCGCAGTTTCTACTTTGTTAAGCAGTGCACTTATTTCTCCTATTTCTAGTTCGCCTTGAACCAAATCACCTTCAAGTATTCCTTTTTTAGAGCGACCTTTTCCTAGAAGCTCTTTTAAGTGTTCTTTAGAGGCACCCTCAAGTTCCAGCTTTTCTACCTCTTGGTAAAAATCGTTTTTAAGCATGCGCACTGGTGTAAGT
>JBIKKC010000231.1:0-3776 GCA_044360615.1 Bacteroidia bacterium
AGATTCTTCTGGCTTGTTTTTAATGGCGCGCAAGGCTTTTACCTTTTCTTCCAACCCAGCGATATGCTTTTTAGCAATTTCTATTTTGCTAATTATTTGCTCTGCCATAGGATTGTTTTTCTGGTTACCTGCCTTAAAGAAACCTAGGTTGTTATCCCAAGTTTCAATGTCTTTTTTCATGCCTTTTATGCGTTCCATTAAAATCTTTTCTTCTCTTTGTAAGCGCTGTGCCCCATTAGGAGCGCTGGCTAACAATTCAAAGCTTTGTTTTTCGCGGTCTTCGCGCATGTCTTTGTTCAACTGTTTGTGTTTTCCATACAATTGGTCTAACAAATCGTTGTATTTTTTAGAAATGGCATCTTTATCTTTAGCAGGCACAAAACCTATGGCATTCCATTCTGATTGAATTAATTTTAGCTCGTTAAATAAATTTATCTCTTGCGCCTTTCCTTCTAATTCTTCGAGTTTGGTTAATAATAATTTCTTGGCTTCTAGATTTTGTTTTTGCTCTTGTTGTTGAGATGCATAACGCTCAGATTTTTTCTCAAAGAAGCTATCACAAGCGGTTCTAAACCTTTTCCAAACGGCGTCGTTTACCTTTTCTGGAGCCATACCCACTTTTTTCCATTCTTCCTGAAGACGTTTCATTTCTTCGGTTTGTTTGGCCCAATCAATTGGGTTGGCGGCAATGGTTTCTGCCTTTACACAAAGTTCTTCTTTCAGTTTTAAATTGGCATTGCGCTCTGCATGCATGGTCTTAAAAAACTGGTTTTTATTACCAAAGAAGGCATTTCTCGCATCACGAAATTCGTTCCAAACTTGATCGCGCATGGCAATGGGCACATGTCCAATTTTTTTCCAAGCTTCCATTAATTCGTTGGCTGCCAAACTTTGTTCCATCCAATCTTTAATACGAATGGTTTTATACTCGGCCATTTCTTTGGCCTTGGCTAAAAGTTCTTGTTTTTTGCCTAGGTTTTCAATTCTTACAGCCTCCATAGCTTCGGTTTTTTCCTTCACCATGGCGTAAACCTTATCTACTTCTGCCTTAAACCTATTCCAAATATCTTCGGTAGCTTCACGGTCTACTGGACCAATATATCTCCAATCATCTTGGAATTTTTTTACAGTAATAAGTGCCTTCTTAATATTTTCCTCACTTAGTAATTCATTTACTTTAGAAATAAGGTCAATCTTTAAATCAAGATTTTTACTGCGGTCTAATTCTTTTAACTCATTGTTAATAGAAAGCCTATCATAAAAAATCTCATTTAATACTCTATAGCTTTCCCAAAGCGAATCAATATTTTCTTTAGGAACATTTTTAATGGCTTTCCATTCTGTTTGTAGCTCCTTTAAGCGCTTAAGACTAGCAGCAGTTTCTTCAGTATCATTTAACTTTTTAATTTCCTCTAAGATGGCTTCCTTTTTCTTAAGGTTATCTTTTTTCTCTTCATCCTGACGCCTGCGCGCGTCTTCCTTTTTTAATTTTAACTCCTGAAATGCCTTATTAAAAAGCTCTTTGGTTTGGTCGCCTTTGAACTCAAAATTATCCTTTTCTCCACCTTCTTCAATATATTTCTCAAGTGCTATAGCTTTCTCCTCAGAAATCTGTTGCTCAATAAAAGGTCTAATGGTTTTAAATATGGCAATAGCTTCATCAAGCTCTTTTTGAGAGGCAGCTGCCAGTGCAGTTTTTAATAAGTCTTCTTTGTTCAGATGACTGTAATCTGGCAATTCTTCTACTACTGCCAGCTCATGTTCTTCTTCACTGAACTCTGCTACTTGAACTACTTCAACTTCTTCCATCGGCTCTTTGCCTACATTTTCCAACTCTTGATTCATGTGTTGTTTTCTTACGCTACTTTAAATAAGGACGTCAAAAATAATGATTAAAGCCATAATATTGTACTTGTATTTATTGAAAAATATCCTTTTATGTCACTTGAACTAATTGAATGTCCGAGAGATGCTATGCAAGGCCTCTCTCAATTTATACCCACAGAGATTAAGATTAAGTACCTAAACTCCTTATTGCGAGTGGGTTTTCACAGTTTAGACTTCGGTAGTTTTGTGTCGCCTAAAGCCATTCCGCAGCTTGCCGATACGGTTCAAGTTTTAGAAAATCTGAATCTAGAAGGGGTTCAAACCAAACTTTTAGCCATTGTGGCCAATACCCGAGGAGCGCAAACAGCATGCGAATATTCGCAAATTCAATACTTAGGTTTTCCATTTTCTGTTTCAGAAACCTTTCAGCAAAGAAATACCAATAGCAGCATAGAAAACGCATTGGTAACAGTTGAAGAAATGCAAAATTTATGTGAGAAACACCAAAAGCAATTGGTAGTGTATTTAAGTATGGGCTTTGGCAACCCGTATGGCGACCCATGGAACGCAGATTTAGTGGCCAATTGGGCTGAGCGTATGAATCAAATTGGGGTTAGGATTTTATCTTTAAGTGATACCATTGGTGTTAGTAATCCAGAGAATATTCACTATATATTTTCGGAGTTAATACAACGCATGCCGCATATTACTTTTGGGGCACATTTGCATACTACCCCGCACACTTGGGAAGAGAAAATAAGTGCTGCTTGGGAGGCAGGTTGCAGAAGATTTGATGGTGCTATAAAAGGGTTTGGCGGTTGCCCTATGGCAGCAGATGCCTTAACCGGTAATATGGCTACAGAAAATATCGTAACTTTTTTAGAAAGCAAAAAGATAGAAACTGGGTTAGATATGGCTGCCTTTGCTCACTCAATGGTATTGGCTAACGAGGTCTTTCCGGCGGAAACTTTGCATCACTAGGAATTCCTAAGTACTTAAATTCATAACTTTCATAATCTATAAAGTCGTTTACTTTAATAGTGATGGCGTATGGTTTACCTTGTTCAATTTTTAGGGTGCTAATTTCTATACCGCAAGTTATATCGCTGTAGGTAGTTAAGAATTTACCTTCTCCTAAATAATCCAATGTTGCAAAATTGGTAGGATGATTTTCTAAGTACATCATTAACTTTCCTTTGTGTTCAAACAAGGCAATTTTACCATAAAAATCATTTTGGTAATAACCACTCAGGGCTTTGGCTACAATAGGAAGGGCAGGCTTTGTTTTAGCTAATTTTTCTAGGCTATCTATTTGGCGCAATTCCTCTATTTTAGCGTTTGCAGAGCCATCAAAATATAAGGTGCTCAAATTACGGTAAGGCATGTTTAAATAGGCTTCAATTACTTGTTTTACCAAGGCATCGTAAAGTGAGTTTGCATCGCTGTTGGTATAAACCAAAACGCCTAAGTTTTCTTCTGGTATAAATTCTGTTTTGGTAACAAAACCATTGGCGCCGCCGCTGTGCTCGTAAACTTTTTTACCGTTATAGTCATAACTACTCCATCCTAATCCATAATTGTTAAAATGCTTCGATGGGAAAAATTTAGATTGAATATCTCTTGAAATCATATGAGACTTTCTTGTTTCTTTTAACACATTGGCAGATACTATTTGCTTACCATTAAAATTGCCATTATTAAGTTGCATAATAAGCCAATTGGCCATGTCGGCAGCGCACGAGTTGATTGCTGCAGAAGCGCCCATATTATCAATATTTGCCAATGGCATTTTTACCAATTTTCCCTTGTAAAGCGTATGCGGTGTGCAGGCATTGGCATCGTTTTGCATTTGTGCAAAATAGGTATTGGTATGCTGCATGTTTAACGGTTGGAAGTAGCGTTTTTGGAGAAATTCATCCCAAGAAATTCCTTCGGTTGCAAGAATTATT